>CAZRCF010000055.1:0-4346 GCA_964598505.1 uncultured Lentimicrobiaceae bacterium
GCTGTGAATGGCAAAAATATTACAAAACTTACAAAGGCGTTTACGTCTGTATTGCGCAGCAATACACTACTTTGTAATAGTTTTGTTATATTTTTGACAGAGTGGGCAGGCATCGTAATTTCTTGAATTTTTTGCTACTTTTTGTTTCAAGACAAAAAGTAGATATAAAAAAAACTATATTTGTACTATGAAGCTCAACCAAACCATCCGCTACCAATACGATAACCACTTAGACTCAGCTTGTTTAGAATTAGACGAAAACGCTGCTATAATTTCTTACGAAGAATATCATCCTTTTGGAACGACTTCGTACAGAAGTGGGCGTTCTAATACCGAAGTAAGCCTAAAACGCTACAAATACGTAGGCAAAGAACGAGACGAAGAAACAGGCTTGTATTACTATGGTGCAAGGTATTACGCAGCGTGGCTGTGTAGGTTTGTAAGTGTTGACCCCTTGCAGTTTGAGTACCCGCAACTTACACCATATAACTACGCAGGCAACAAACCCATTACCCATATTGATATTGATGGAATGCAGAGTACAGGAGATGAAAAAAGGAATACTGACACAATTCAAAAAATGCCATTAAAAGGAATATCTGAAATTGTTATTGAAAATAATCCCCAAATACCAATTTTATCACCTATTGAAACTACAACAAATGTATCAAAAAAAGCAAACAATAAAGTCCCCTTAACAAAAAAAAATAATTCAAAAATTGATGATAGACTTAGTTATATTTATAAGCTAATTGATTTAAATGCAAAAAAAATTGGAATAAGTGATACTAAGGAATTAAAAGCTATTGCAAAAAACTATTTTAATTTATATGCAAAATATTTAAATTCAAACAAAATAAATAATAAAACTGCTACCCCTTGGATGGATTATGCAAAAGGTGAAATTGGACAGTCAGAAATAAAGGGAAGTTTGCATAATCCAAGAATTGTTGAATATTTAAAATCTGCAGGCAATAATTCAGGTAAAGATGAAACTCATTGGTGTGCAGCTTTTGTACATTGGAGCTTAGCTCAAGCTGGCATAAATGGAGCTGGAGCTGGAGCAAATAACTATTTAAATTGGGGCGTGCGCATAGAAAAACCACAATATGGGGCAATAGCTGTTTTTAAAAAAGGGCATGTTGGATTTTATATGGGTACAAATAAAGATGGAACACTAAAAATACTACATGGTAATTGGTCAAATAAAGTTAAAATATCAAGTGGAATATACGATCCAATTTACGAAAAGGATATTAAAGAATATAGATTTCCAAAACAATAAATAAAGTTATGAAAATGAAAAAGTTAGTTCTCTTATTATCTTTTATTATTTGCTCTTGTGTAGAGAATAATAAAACTGAAATCAAAACAGAAATTACAAAGGTCGATTCTAATCAAAACAATATTAAAAGTAATGATTTTCGTCAATATTGGAAAGAATTTAGTGATGTTGTTAAAAAAAATGACACAAATAAGATGAAATTATTTATAAATATCCCACTCACAATATTAGGAATGGAAGATACCGATCCTCAATTTTTTTTAAAAGACAATGAAATTATAAAAACTTTTAATTATTTATTAGATAACAGTGGATATTATGATTATAAAAAAGATTTTTCTTATAGCAATAGGGAATTGCTTATGAGTAATCTTGATAGTGTTAATGGTTTTAAACAATCTTCGGATGTTCAAAGAATAGAAGATTTAGTTTTCACTAAAACAAAAGAAGGATGGAAACTAGAAATAATTTATATGAATACAACGAATTTAAAAAAGTTAAACTTTGGAAACGCCATAAAAACAAAATAGAATAACTAAAAATGGGCTGTTTAAAACTTTTAAATAATAGTGAAAATCTTTTTATAGTAGGTGGTACAAAATACCAGCCACTTGCTATTGCCTATAAAAGGGAAGCTGAGCTATTAAATGAGAGTGTAAACAGCAACTACACCTACGATGCCGTAGGCAATATAACAAGTATGCCACATTTACCTACAATGAAATGGGATTTTGCTGATAGATTAAAGTACTCAACTAACGGAAATGTAAATACTTGGTATTGCTACGATGCTAATGGCGAAAGAACCAGAAAAGTAACCCAAAAAGATGGAGGTATAAAAGAAGAAAGAATGTATTTGAATGGCTACGAAGTTTACCGCAAATATGTAAACGGTTCTCTTGATACCGAACGCACCACCCTACACGTAATGGACGATACCAAAACCGCGGCTTTGGTTGAAACCGATACTTTACAAAACAATGTAACGGTGCGTTATCAGTATGATAACCATCTGGGAAGTGCCTGTTTAGAATTAAACGAAAATGCTGATATTATCTCTTACGAAGAATACCACCCCTTTGGCACTACCAGCTACCGTAGTGGAAGAAATGATGTAGATGTTTCTTTAAAGCGGTATAAATACGTAGGCAAAGAACGAGACGAAGAAACAGGCTTGTACTATTACGGAGCAAGGTATTACGCAGCATGGCTGTGCCGCTTTGTAAGTGTAGATCCGTTGCAGTTTGAGTACCCTGATTTAACTCCTTTTCAATATGCGAGTAACAGACCGATAGTAGCCATTGATATTGATGGTTTAGAAGCATATTATATGCTTGATGGAAAAAAAATTGGACAAGTTGAGAAAAATACAAATGTAAGGTTAATTAATAAAGGCATTAAATTAGAAGATGCAAAAAAAGCTATTAATTTAGCAAATAAAGTCCTTAATACAGTTAATTCAAAATCTGATTTAGGAAAAATGGCTTTAGAAACCATAAATTTGTTTAGCAAAAAAAACAGCACCAGTGTTGGGATGAATGAAGCTGAATTAAATTTAAGGGCTTCACTATCAACATTGAAACAAACTGAAGCTGGTAGGTTAAACGAGCCGTTAGATTATAATAATTGGAATAACAATAAAAATTTTACAGAAGATTCATATGCTAAAAATCCAAAAGCATATAGTACACATCCTGGTACTAATCCTGACTCTGGGAGTTCGGCAGCTGGTGCATATCAATTTTTAAAAAGGTTTTACAATGAAAGTGATTTTAGTCCTCAAAATCAAGACAGAGCAGCAGTTAATAATATGACTTCTTCTAGTTATTCAGCTGCTCTATCTGGAAATATGGTTAATTTTAAAGAAACAACAGAAGAAAGATGGACTTCTTTAAAACATTGGAAAGTTCCTGAATTACAAAAGGTATTTACTTATTATATTGTAAAAGAATTATCTGGTAATTCTATAATTAAAACACCAGTTGGGCGTTTATTAAAAAATAGTATATTATGAAACGAGCATGATTAGTTAGTACTAACAAATACGGATGAAAATTCATCATGCGAGTTCCATCCGATTTTCTAATAAATTAATATTTACGAATGAATATATATATATTAAAAATTAAAGTGATTCTTTTAATATTGTTTTTTGTAAGTTGTAAAAATTGTATAATTAACGAGAAATCAAATAATATCTCAAAATTAAAACAAAAGATATCTTCCAACTTATTTGAAAATGAAAATATAAAAGTTTTAAAACACAAAGAGTATTCATTAAATATAAAAACTCAGTTTAGTAAAGACACATTAGATATATTAGATTATAAGGAAGACAAATACAGCAGTCCAATAATATTAAATCAATATTTTACATTTTTCAACAACGATAAATTAATAAAAAAGCACAAAGTACCTTTAAATTATGTATTGAAGAAAACAATTAAAGGTATTGATTTAAATGCTTTACAAACACCTATATATGAAGTATGCTTAACAAAAACTGAAAGTAATAAGTATTTTTATATTGTTTTTGGTTCAGATTATTGTAATGGTTCAGATTGTATAGAATTTACAGGTATTTATTCTTTGGATGGAGATATAATATACGAAGGATTATCAAATTCAAAAAAAAAATTATTTAAAGATACGCTTTTAAAGCATAAAATTAATATAAATAATAGATTACAATGTATTCAAATTGATGATTTTAAATAGTAAAAATTCAGCAAATAACTTTATGTTCTAATAAATAATACTCTGAAACATTTTTTTTAATAAGATTATCAATGCTATCTTTTAACAGGTTAAGAACAAAAGGGGAATATTTAAATACTTATATTGAAGATAAAAATGAAACTATAGGTTGGCAAATTAGAAGAATTACGGGTAAGATTGTTGAAAAAAACGGATATTCATTATTATTAAATAAAAACAAAAATAAGCCACCAATAATATGGGTAAAAAGAAAATAAAAATAATTATTGCTTTAGTTTTATTATTAAATTTGAGCAAAACTCTTGTTGGACAGAATGAAGTTTTTTTAAATGACATTTATAAT
>CAZRCF010000055.1:4356-12494 GCA_964598505.1 uncultured Lentimicrobiaceae bacterium
AATTATTTTTCAATATTATCGAAAATTCAATCTAAGACAATTAATAATGGCAATATGATTATTGATAGCTCAATTATAGATATTGTTAAAAAAAAATCTGAACCAGAAATTATTTTTTTAGATTCTAACAAAGGGATTGTTGATTATAAATTTTTTATAGAAAACCCATTAAATTATTTTTTTAACATTAATAATTGTTTACAATTGGGCATTTTAAAAAGTGTTTATTCTCCTAATTATAATCAATATTATGTTTACTCAGTAAATGATATAAATTCAATTATTTTGCTCTTTGAATTTGAAGATTATTTTAATGAAATTAATTCGATTGAAAAACTGCCACTTTTAACTATTTCATATTATAAAAATTTTTCGCTTATTGCAGTTTTATATTTTCAAAATACTGATTGTGAATTAGGTATAGCTTATAACAATAATAGCAAAGGCATTTTGCCATTAAACCAGATAAAAAATATAAAGATAAAAAACAGTATTTCTATTTACAGTTTTATTAATAATATTAACTTTATTAATTATAGTGATAGTATATTGTGGAAAAAAATTAATATTAAAGAATGCAAAAGATATAATTTTTTTAAAACACCTTATGTTAAATATAATATTAATGATACAATTATTATTGAAGAACAATATTAACTCTATACATAACCATGCCAACAATTACAAATCAAATTAAAAATATATTATTTGTTTTATTAATAATTATATGCAAAATAGCTTTTTCGCAAAATAAAGTAATAGATAATTGCAATACAATACCTTCAAATTTGATTTTTGAAAATAAAGAATTATTAAAAATATCAATAAATTCAATAAAATCAATTAGCAGGCAAATTATTAACAATGAAGTAGAATTTTATTCTATTGATACAACATCATTTCAAACAATTGGGTTTTTAATTAATATTGATTCTTTAGGAAATATACTTAAAGTTTATCCTAATGATACAATTGAAAAAAAAGAGTTTTATTCCAGTTTTAAAAAGTTAAATGATTGTATTATAAAATTGATTTACAATATATCCCCAGTGTCAAACATTTATAAAATAAATAATAACCAAAAAAAATATATTTACTGGTTTAATCTAAAATTTTTAATAAATAAAACTGGAATATACAGATACAGTATTTCAATACTTGAATAAAAAAATCCAAAAATTATGATAATAAAAAGTTGTTACTCTATATGCCAGAAAAAATAAATTTTGATATGTCTAATAAAATACAATATAGTATGTTTATAAATTTATATAAAAGTGTCGGAGGTATTAATATATATAGAACTTATAAAAGGTAAATAGCCATGAAAAACCAATTTAAAAAAATAGCATTATTTCTTTTTAGTGTTTTTTTATTATATAATTGCAATAATAAAAAAACAGAAATATGCAATTGCGAAAATATAAAACTTAATCATCTTTGGGAGATTATTTCAACCGATTCTATGTATTATGAATTTTATTTCGACAATTACCAACAATTTCTTTTTAAAGAACGTTATGGGGCTTCAATATTAGCCAATAAAGATACATCCATTTTTAATAATTTTCTTCGTAAAATGTGCAATACAAATGATTTAATAATACAAGGAAAAGAAGTTGAAAGATATTTTTCAAGTTGGATTCCTAAAAAAATTAAAATAAAATCAGTAAAACCCATAGGCGATTTTATATATAGAATTAGTAAAGATATAAGTACTAATTATGAATTGTATAATAATGAAGTTAACGATAGGTATTTTAAATATAAATATGGTGGAGCAATGGAATGTGATACTCCTAAAATTATTGAAGAAATAATTATTAAATATTGACAAAATTATTGTATTATAAAAAGATTTAATAAACTTAAAGATTAGATAAAAAGTTATACCTTTATTAACAATACATCACCATGCCAACAACAAAAAAACAAATAAATATATACTCAACCATACCTGCATCGGTAATAGAGGCAAGCAAGGCTCAGCTTTGCTTAATATTAACTAATGTAAATATTGCAAATAAAAACATAGTTGAATTTGTAGTTAACGAAAACGGGAGTTTTTATTTTAAAAAAATTGATGGATACACCAAATTGCAAAGCACTGGTGTAAATATTGAAAAACAAGAAGATGCAATTAAAATTTTTGCAAGTTATATGCAAAAATCAAACGAAGCAATTAAGCTGCTAGCCCAAGCCAAAAGCTATGCTAAGGGTTTGGAAATTCCATTTTTTCCTACAAGTTATTTAAAACCTATTTCGTGTGAAAAAAAACCTTTACAAACAGGTAGCAATAACCCACCATACTATTGGAGCTGCAATTACCGATTAGAAGTAACTGCTTACCAAGATATGGATACCAGCGAATTAATTAAATGCAATATTGCCAATGCCAGTTTGCAGATAGATTTAAGTGTAAGAGGCTATATAATAGGAATGCAATACAATTTAATACCCTTTAAACCAAAAGGCAAGGTACCGTTGTACCCAATTTTAACCAAAGAGGGCGAAGAGCCACAAGTAAATTATTTGGTAAATAATAAGTTAGGCTATATTACACCATTTTATTTATCGTTAAATGGTTTTGTGGCTGCTTGTAAGGAGTCGGTGTTGCCGGCAAGTGAAAAAATTATTGAAAAAAACGAAATGTATTTTATTGATGAAGGAACGGGTAAATATTTAGGTTCATTTACTTCTGAAAAAAACACTTCATTTTCAATTTGTTCAATAAATAGAGCCGATTTTAATGACTTAAATAAAAACAACTTTAATACAGTTGATATTAGTAGTGATATAAAAATTTCAGTTGAAGATAACAGTAAAAAGTTGAATATTGAAATTGAGAAAATAGTACGTGATATTTTAACCATATCTGAGAAAAAAATAATAACAACAATTGAAGGAAAAGAAGCAATAGAGCAAGCAATGTTTTTTGTTTTTGATAATAAAAAAAATACAATAACAAGTGTTTTATTACCAACTGATAATAACAGACATAACATTGCATATCATCTCGGATTACAAGGAACAACTTTAAAAGGAGGTGAAAATAATACTCCTTATTATTTAGATAAGCAACATATAATAATTGCCGAAATGCACTCTCATCCCGATAGCCCTTTAAAAGCAGGTCAGCCATCAGGCACCAGTTTTATTTTTGCAGACTCTCCAAATTCAGAGAAAATACCAGTTGAAGGGATGTCGGAAGGAGATAAAATATTTGCTTTTGAAACAAATATTCCGGTATATGCTCTTGTTACTTTTAGCGATTCTAAAGTATTCAATAATGTTTACTATACAACAAGGGAAGGAAAAGAAGAATTTACCAATAAAGAAATAGCATCAAATTTAAACAATATAAAACTAAATCCATTAAAATTTTTACAACATGTTGTTAAAAAAAACTATTAATTTAATTTTACTGTTGATGTTTTCAACAATAATATTTGCTCAAGATACAATAACAATAAAAGAGAATTTTATTGCATATAAATTCCCAAAGCAAGCTGATAGCCTATTTGTATTAAAATTAGATTCGCTTAAACAAGATATTATTAATGAGCATTTGGTAATTACAATGTCAGCTTATTCTGAAGATTCTACTTTAGGGTTTGTTGGTCATTATATCTATAATTATTCTATTAGTTTAAACTACCTCGAAAATAAAAAAGAAGATACAACCAACTTTTGTAGTTACTTATACCGAAACACTAATCATTATTATATTTCAAAAAATCAAAAATATAAAATTCCTATTATCTTTTGGTTTGATAATTATTATGGACATGATTATATTAAATTTCCACATCAATTAGAATATTATATGGGTTTTTTGTTTTTAGAGTTATATGTAAAAGATAATAATGTGTTAAAACATAGTATAAATATTCCTATTCCAAAAAAATATAAGAAAAAATAAAGTTTATTATATTCCAAATAAATCAAAGCAACAAGTTTTATTAAAAAATACAAAAATTATGATATTTAAAAAGACGTTTCAATTATTAATTTTTTTAAGTCCAGTATTTTGTTTTGCTCAAAATGCAACTTCAACAGATAATTTTATTGTTTATAAATTTACAAGAGAAGTTGATAGTCTATTTGTTTCAAAATTAGATTTATTTAATCAAACCACAATAGATAGTAGTTTGGTAATAGATATATTTATCAATGACAGAATACCAGATAATTATTATGATAATGATAATCCTATTTATTATAGTTATCGATTGGTTGATATAGGAAACTATAAGAAAATATACAAATACTATAATGATTATTTTCAATATTTAGCTAAAAACACTAATCGGTTTTATGTTTCATATAATAAAAAATATAAGATTCCGGTAGTTTTTACTAATTATGATGAAAGATTTAAATATGATGATAAAGGATATTTCAATAAAATAAGCTTTGGGATGCGTTTCATTTATTTTGCAATTAATCAAAGACAAACATCAATTATTGTTGATATAAATAGAGAAATACCAGATAATTTAAAAAAATAATTTATTATGATTATAAAATTTACATTTAATTACATTAATAAATACAAGCAATGAATTTAAGTGTAAGAGGCTATATAATAGGAATGCAGTATAACTTAATACCCTTTAAACCAAAAGGCAAAGTGCCGTTGTACCCAATTTTAACAAAAGAGGGCGAAGAACCACAAGTAAATTATTTGGTAAATAGTAAGTTAGGCAATATTACACCGTTTTATTTATCGTTAAACGGTTTTGTGCCTGCTTGTAAGGAATCGGTGATGCCATTAGAAATGAATAAAAATAATACGAATGGCGAAAATCAAGGAATATTATATATAAATCCTGAAGGCTATCCAATTGGAGAAGGAAAATCTGAGGAAAGAAAAATATTTGTTGTTTATGATAAAATAACTTTAGATAATATTGAAATAGCAAAAAAGAGTGGCGAAACATTTGAATTTAGCAATCTTACACAGAATGAGGCTTTTGAATTTCCTATTTACGAAATAAGACAAGAGATAAAAAAAGAAATTGAAAAAGCACCTTACGAAAAAGACCAGTGGGGTAATAAAATTGCCGATTTTGAAATAGGTGGGTTTATACAATTTTATGAAGAATGGGATAAAGAAGATGAATCCAAAAAAATTGGTTCTGGATTTGTTAATAGAATGTGGAAAAAAGGTAATACGGTTAAAGATAATACATCAAAAGCAGAAATATTACAAGAAATTGATAAAATATTAGATCCTATTGAAATAGCAAATAATAATGGTAGAGAAGTAATTCGAAATGGACCCCCAAAATATTCGTGGCACACACATCTAAATGTGTTTTTTGACAAAAATAGAATTAAAAGATCATATCAATGGGTAAAAATCAATAATGATTCCAATCATTCTAAGCATATTGGAAGTGATTTTTACTCGGGCGAAAGAAACTCAGAACCTAGCCAACAAGATAAAGATAATATTATACACAGCCGTATAGGAATAGTTATTGATATGGTGGGTTTCGTACATTTATACAACAACATTAATGTTGCTAAAATTAATGAAAGCATATTTTATAATACAAAATAATATTACCATGAAAACAAAAAAGTTATTAAAAATTATTTTTTTTATTTCAGTTTTTATCTTTGTATTTAAATCTAATTTATATAGTCAAATTAAAGTTAAGAGTATTGAATTAAACGGTGAAATAACTAATATATGTATTGATTCAGTTTTGACAGTAACTCCTCATATTTTATTTAGCAATGTGATAAAAAAAATTGGCCCGTTAAAAATAAAAGATGACCTTTTTATAGATCATTCTGGGCTTTTTATAAAAGCATATCTTTTATATGGCAATAAACTTTTAAATACAGAAGTTATAAGGTCTTGTACATCATTTAAATCAGTAGAAAATCCAATATCAAAAATGCAAGATAAAGTTTTCCGAAATATTAAAGATTATTTATTATTAAAGCCGAAAACATTATATATTTTTACTGTTTATATAAATCTGGAGAAAAAACATCCATATAATACTTACATACCTGTTAATATTAAAGATACTATTTTTCTTTCTAAAGAAAAAAATCGTTGGGGTTTGCACGAAGTTATAACTATTCAATATGAGGCTGATTTTATGCCTCCGAATAAATAAAATATATATTAATCAGAAATAAATAGGATTAATAACTTTTAATTAAATGAACGTAAGAGGCTATATAATAGGAATGCAGTATAACTTAATACCCTTTAAACCAAAAGGTAAGGTACCGTTGTACAATATTTTAACCAAAGAAAATGAAATACCTCAATTAGTTTATCTGCTTAATTGCAAATTAGGTAATATTACACCGTTTTATTTATCGTTAAACGGTTTTGTGGCTGCTTGTAAGGAGTCGGTGTTGCCGGTGAGTGACGGAAAAAAAAATGTAATACAAAAGCAAAATATTAAGGAAAATGTTATTATTATAATTGATGATAAAGAAATTATTAACGAATCTCAAAACAATCCCAAAACTAATAAAAAATCTAAAAATTGGACAGTCATTTTTGCAACAGATATAGTAGATGGAGTAAATCAGTTAGATAGTATTATAAAAGATAGGAATAAAAGAATTTTTAAAAATTTTATAATTCGTTCGCATGGTAGTACTTGGATGTATAAAATTGCTCAAATGAAAGGAGTAGAAAAAACAGGTCCTGTTGAATTAACAACTTTAGATGTTCAAAATTATGGGAAAGGAGAAAATAATGACATTTCAGAAGAAAATGTTAATAGTATTAAAGCATTAGCAAATATAAAAGATTTTGTGATAGAAAATGGAAATGTAATTTTTACTGGCTGCTATGGTGCAGATAACAAGATATCAGAAGAGTTAGTAAAAAATTTTAAATGGGATAGTATTAATATTTACTCAAATAATGAAGCTGGTGGAGCAATTGGAAATAGAACTTTTAAGTCGGTTTTTTATGTAGAAGGTAATAACTTGCAACATGATAAAACACCTGGTAAATGGAAATTGATAAAAGCAGGTACAAAGCCTGATGAAAATGGCATTATTAATAGCACCTTAGAAGATATTATAATTAAAATAAGTGACAATAAAGCAGCCCCTATAGTAATAACCAAAAGAAAATGATATGAAACGAGCCATGAAAGCTTTTTACGCAAATGAATGATATATTGGATAGTTCCTTATGACAATTAAAAAATGAATTAAAAATAAACTTATGAAAATAGTAATTGCAATATTTTTGGTTGTAAATAGTTTTTTTTCCATAGGACAAAATTTTCTTGTTAGCGATACAGCTATTACATTTGAAGATTTATTTAATATGGGGATAAAAGAAATCAAATACGAAAACAATATTATTGAGTATGACGATTCGTGTATTGTTAATAATTTTAATTTTGAAAACTTCTCTTCTTCTAAAAATATAAAAGATAATAAAAAAAAAGACAAATATATATTGTTTTATAACAAAAAGAAATTAATTAAAATAACTTGGATACAACCAAATAATTTTTTTTATACTAACATTTATATTAAAGAGAATGAACGTTTTTATATATATTGTCTTCAAATTGTCATTAAAAAAACAAAAGAGACTAAATTTTATCCACACTTTGTTATAAATGACAAAAATGATAGTACAAATTTTATGATAGGTTTTGCATTTGGTTTTTCTGATGAGAGCAAATGTTACATTAAAGAAAATGATAGATTAAGCTATGGAATTAATGATGGCACCTATGTATTAATTGGGCTTGATTGTAATTTAAATCCAAAAACAAAAGTTTCTTTTATTGAAAATTATATAGCAGGAGCTTCGGAAATTAAAAATATTAAAAACGGAATAGTTGAGGAGTTTTATGGAGTTCCTATCCCTTCTATTATGAAAAGATATAAACTATCGGAAAAAATTAATAATATTAGTTATCATAAAATTAAAAATTATTTTTTAGATGGAATATTATTTAATTGCAACCATGTATATGTAAAGTATAGGGTGAAATATTATTTAAATTGTTTTTATTACTTAAATTTTACTGCTAAATAATTAAAGGGAATAAATATGTTAAAGTACAAAGCACCAAATGCCAGTTTGCAGATAGATTTAAGTGTAAGAGGCTATATAATAGGAATGCAAT
>CAZRCF010000056.1:0-12347 GCA_964598505.1 uncultured Lentimicrobiaceae bacterium
CGCTTAATAAATTTGCTTGCGAAAATGAGTTTACAAAAGCATCTAAAGTTTGCCCTGAAAGTGTTCTGCCGCTTGCATCAACTATTGTTCCCGAAATCATAATTGGCAAAATAATACCACGAAGTTTCATTTCGTAATTGCAAGCTGCCAGAGCTGCTTTTGCATTCAAAGTATCAAAAATTGTTTCAATTAAAATAACATCGGCACCACCATCAATTAAACCGGAAGCTTGAACTTTGTATGCTTCAAATAAATCATCGTAAGAAACAGCCCTAAAACCCGGATTATTAACATCGGGCGACATTGAAGTGGTTTTGCTTGTTGGTCCTATAGCTCCTGCAACAAAACGAACATCATTAGGACTGTTTTTTTGCCATTCAATTATCGCTTGTTTTGCCAATAATGCACCGGCTTTATTTAATTCATAAGCTAAATTTTCGAGTTTATAATCGGCTAATGATATTGATGTAGAATTAAAAGTGTTAGTTTCAATAATATCAGCACCGGCTTCAAGATATTGATAATGAATATCTTGAATTATATTTGATTGAACAATATTAAGCAAATCGTTACAACCTTGAAGGTTAATTTCGTGATTTTTAAACTTTTCGCCACGAAAATCAGATTCCGTGAGCTTGTAACGCTGAATCATCGTACCCATAGCACCATCAAGCACAAGTATTTTTTCCGAGAGTTCGTTATATATATTTTTAGTCATAATTCAATTTGTTCATTTTATGAGTATTAAATTTATTGTAAAAAATTTTATTATGCCTATTAATCGAAATTAAAATCGAAAAATAGGCAAAAACATGCAACATAGCTTCAATGTTGGATATTTATAGAATTTTATTAATAAATTTTTATGTATCATATTTTTACGTTTAAAATTATTATTCCGTTATAAACGGCAGGTTTTGGCACCTTTTTCAGAAACAATCCAAATGGTTGCCAGAGGTTCACAGAGCCTGATCTCTCGCCTCGTTCTTAATAATTCAAACAACCAATTAAAGGATATTTGAATTTGAAAATTATTATTCAAACAACGGTTTCGCAGCTTGCTGTATGGCTGGAAATGAATAGTTCCGTTAATGTCAGCCCGCTAAAGTAGTTAATAACTTGTAGTTTCTATCTTTTTGTTTTAAACCCCCACTTGCAACATGGTGCTGTTAACACTAGTGCATTTTTTGTTTTTTACCAAAGTCCAACATAATAACCAAAGTTTAATCCTGTACTCCACAAATGCATCGTACTATAAGAACTATTGTCTATATTGAGTATTCCATATCGAAAAGCAGGTTCTATAGATAACTTCATTCTATCATTTATTTTGTAATTAAGTCCAAAACCAATTGTTGGTGAAATATTTATCTTATTGTAAGGATAATTGTTATCTTTAGTATGTGTTTTGAATTGTGGCGTAGGAATATCTGGAATATATTTGATTGTAGAATTTATATTAATATTTAAAATAGCTCCAATACTTACAAATAAGTTTATTCTTTTATTTATAAAAGAATAATTTGCTTTAAAAGGAATATCTATATAATTATAACTATATAATATATTCGCTAAATTTCTATCTTCTGGATACTCAATACTACTTGTTAATATTGATGAAATCTGGTAACCTTTATTTGAATATTGAATTCCTGTTTCAGCTGACCAGCGAGTGTTAAATTGATAAAGGAAATTAATACCTGAAGTATAACCAAATTTAGAAATTTCGATTGAGTCCATATAATTCTTTATTTCATTCCATTGGTTATCTGATAAACTATTGCCTTTTTTGGTCAAGTTGCGATAAGAATAGTCTGGCGAAAAAATTACACCTATAAAAAACCGTTTGTCTTTAGTTTTTATTGTTTCTTGTCCATATAAAGAAAATGAAAAAAACAGGATTGTAAAAAGTAAAAGTCTTTTCATAGTCTGTCATTTTTTTTGTAAAGGTGCTAACGAAATATTTTCATTGCAAAATTACATTTTTTTTTAAAATTACAATACAAAAAAATAATTCTATTATTGATGGGATTAATTTTTTATTAAATTTCATTTTAAATACCAAAAATTTAATACTTTTACTATCAAAATTAATTATAAACTAAATTTAATCATTATGAACAACAAAACAATCCTAATTATGGCTGCAATTGTAGTATTATTTGCTGCTTGTAAAAACAAAAAGTCGAAAAATAGCGACAATCCATTTTTGTCGGAGTACACAACACCTTTTCAGGTACCTCCTTTCGACAAAATTGATACCTCACATTATATGCCTGCATTTTTAGAAGGTATGAAACAACAAAATGCTGAAATTGACTCAATAATTAACAATCCGGCTGAACCTACATTTGAAAATACAATTTTAGCTTATGATAAATCGGGTAAACTTCTAACAAAAGTAAACAATGTTTTTTTTGCTATTACCGAAGCTAACACTGATGAAAAAATCCAATTAATAGCACGAGATGTAAATCCACTTTTATCAAAACATTATGATGAAATTGGCATGAATGAAAAATTATTTAAACGCATAAAAACTATTTACGACAAACGTAAAGATATAAAGCTTGATGAACAACAAATTCGTGTAATTGAAAAATATTATCGTGATTTTGAACGTCTTGGGGCTAACCTTACAAAAGATAAACAAGAAGAGCTTAAAAAAATAAATGCAGAACTTTCAATGTTAGAACTTCAATTTGGCGATAATTTATTAGCAGAAAACAAAAGTTTCAAATTAGTAATTGATAAAAAAGAAGACTTAACAGGATTACCACAAGGTTCCATAGATGCAGCAGCTACTACAGCTAAAGAATTTAAAATGGAAGGAAAATGGGTATTTACTTTAGATAAACCAAGTTTAATTCCATTTTTGCAATATTCTGATAAACGTGATATGCGTGAAAAAATTTATCGTGCTTACTTTATGAGAGGTAACAATGGAAATAAAAACGATAATAAAGAAATTGTTAAAAAATTAGCAAAACTGCGTTTTCAAAAAGCACAATTATTAGGTTATAAAAACTTTGCTTCATATAAAATTGATATTAACATGGCAAAAACACCTGAAGCAGTTGATCAATTTTTAATGAAATTGTGGAAACCAACTTTATTGAGAGCTAAATCAGAAGTTGTTGAAATGCAAAAAATTATTGATAAAGAGGGTGGGAAATTTAAACTTCAATCATGGGATTGGTGGTATTATGCCGAAAAAGTTCGTAAAGCAAAATACGATATAGATGAAAGTCAATTAAAACCATATTTTAGCCTTTCAAATGTAAGAGATGGAATGTTCGCTGTTGCAACAAAATTGTACGGTATAACATTTGAGAAAAAAACCGATTTACCTGTTTATTTTAAAGATGTTGAAACATTTGAAGTAAAAGAAGCTGATGGAAAACACTTAGGCATAGTTTATTTTGATTATTTTCCTCGTGAATCAAAACGTGGTGGAGCTTGGTGTACATCATTCCAAAGTGCAGGCTGGGAAAATGGTAAAAAAGTTGATCCTATTGTTTCAATAGTTTGCAATTTTACCAAGCCTAACGGCGATATTCCTTCATTACTAACTTGGGACGAAACAACTACTCTATTCCACGAATTTGGTCACGCCTTACACTCATTGTTTACCGAAGGAAAATATAACCGTACTGCGGGAAATGTACCAACCGATTACGTTGAATTACCATCGCAAGTTATGGAAAATTGGGCAGGAGAACCCGAAGTTATGAGAGTTTATGCAAAACATTACAAAACCGGTGAAGTAATTCCGGATGCTTTAATTGAAAAAATTCAGAAAAGCGGTCAATTTAATCAAGGTTTTGAAACCGGTGAATATATTGCGGCTTCTTTGTTAGATCTTGCTTATCATAACCTAATGGAAATTAAAGATATTAATGTTGAACAATTTGAAAAAGCAGCTATGGATAAAATTGGCATTATATCAGAATTTATTCCTCGCTATCGTTCAACATATTTTGGACATATTTGGGGTGGCGGTTATAGTGCAGGATACTATGTTTATTTATGGGCTGCTGTTTTAGATGCTGACGCTTTTGATGCTTTTAAAACATCAGGTGATATTTTTAATAAAGATTTAGCTGCTAAATTCCGCAAATATTGCTTACAAGAAGTTGGTAACGATGAGGGAATGATTCAGTATAAAAAATTCCGTGGTCAAGAACCTTCATTAGAACCGCTTATGAAAAAAAGAGGATTGAAATAATATACTTTTACTCTAATAAAAAAAGAGACTGTTATTATCTGACAGTCTCTTTTTTTTATTATGTGATAAAATATTAGTATAAAATTCTATAAATTATTTTTCAACACCAATTTTTATAAATTTATCAAAACCATCTTTTTCTGCTTGGATTTTATCAGAATTTCCATAAACACACATTGTTTTTTGTTGCAAAATATCTTGAAACATTTTTGAATATGTTCTAATATCTTCAGGTTTTGTAGATAAAATTGCATCTCTATCTTTCTGAATTTTTTCAAATGTACGATTTCTTAATTTATATGAAAATGCAGTATTACCTTTACCTTCAGGAGTTAATGGCTGATCTAAATCAGAAATTGTTCCAATAATATATCTTGTCATTGTTACTTCATCAGCTTTAAATGAACTTAAAAAATCTGGAATTTTACTATATACATCAATTGTTGATTTTAAATTCGGATCTCTGTATGAGCCTATTGAAACCATTCCATCTAAAGACAAATCGCAGAAACAGCCATAAGCACCACCAATAACTCTAACCTGATTGTGAAGATAGTCAGTCGATAATATTTTTGATAAAACACGCATATTACCGTTCCATTTGTATCCTAATTTTGCAAAATCGCTACCAGCCAATACATATTGAACTTTTGAAGCTGTAAGAATACCTTCATTTTTCTTTTCAAATACAAACTGCCATGAATTAATGTTAGGTTTTTCTGCTGATAATACTTTTGAAAAACTGTTTAACTGTTTGTTATATATGTCTATATCGCTTTTACTACAAGTTACAGAAGAAGTTAAATTTTCTTTTACAAATAATAATTGAGAAACTTTTTGAAGATTATTTGTAATTTGTTCATAATTTTTATCAAAGTCCTTAACAAGGTCGGTTAAAAACCAATAGAATTCAAGACCTTTTGTTAATTCATTAAACATACCTTGATTACTGTAATATGAAGGCAAACGACGAGCAGCTACTCGATAGCCATTGCTTTTTAACGATGATTCGGTCTGTGCTTGAAGACGAGTTAATATTTCTTTTAAACGTTCTTTATCAGTAAATTTCGATTTTAAAATTACTTCAATAGTAAATTCAAACATTTTGCCTAAATTATTTTTCATTACTTTCGATGTTACTGTTAGTCTTGGAACCATTTTGCTATCATCATCATTTTCAAGATATGAGTTTATTGAAGTATGAAAACCACCTAAATTAATATTCATTTCACGGTTTAAATCTCCAAAAGAATATTTTTCTGTACTTAACATTCCTAAAAGCTCTGATAGTAATGAAGCATAAGAAATCATCTCTTTGGGTAAAACGCGCAAATCGAAATTTAAATTTGAATATATTATACCATTAGTAAATTCATCGTGATGTAATACTTTTGTTCCTTCAATATTCATTTCATCGCAACTAAAAAATGAAGCTTTTGGATTAACATCTGATAATGAAAGCATTGGAATTGTAGCAATAGCTTCTGGGCTATCTTCACTTTTTTGAAGAGCAATTAAATCATTTGTCTCTTTCACTAATGCATCAATTTGAACACTAGTTAATTTAGCTTTATATGCTTTTAATTCGTTTTCAATTTTAATATTATTTTCTTTATCTAATCCTGGTTTTGGTTCTAATGAAAGTAATACACAATTATTATTACTGATAATATATTTTTGAACAATATTTTCTAAATAGTTTGTATTTAGTGCTTTTTTAACTTCAGTAAGTTGTTTTTCATATTCAAGACCTATAAAAGGATTGTTTCCAAATAACCAACCTGCATTAATTTGATTCATATACGAAACTCCTTTTTGAGCATCACTACCTTCACGAAGTTGAAATTCATTACGATTAATAATTCCTTGAATCTCTTTTTTATCAATTCCTTTTTTAATAGCATCTTTTAAAGTATTGATAACTATAGTTTTAAATTTCTGTTTATCTTGAGGATTTGCATTTTCAACATAAATTGAAATTAAATTTTGGTTAAAATCTTGAACATAAGCATTAACATCTTGACCAATGCCTTCTTTTTGTAATGCAAGACGAACAGGTGCAGATTCTTGATTAATAAGCACTTCGCAAATAATGTTTAAAGCCGAAACAAGAGAGTAATCTGTGTTATGACCTGCAACAAAATTTAATGCAATAAATGTTTTATCTGCTGTTGCATCACCTTCCATAATTGGATAATAAGCAGTTACTTCTTTTGGTTTTAAAAATGGTTTTTGATCAATAACTGTAATTTTATTTCCTGTACGAGTATATTTTGAAAGGTATTTGCTGTCAATAAATTCTAATTCTTTATCAATATTAGCATTTCCATAAAGAAAAATATAGCTATTTTCAGGATGATAATATTTTTTATGAAAGTTAGTAAATTGTTCTTGCGTTAATGTAGTAATTGCATTTGGTAAACCACCAGATTCTTTTCCATAAGAATTATCGGGAAATGAATTTTTTAAATTCTGATATAAAAATTCACGTTGAGGGTTTGACATTGCTCCTTTCATTTCGTTATAAACAACACCTTTGTATGTAATAGGAGCATCTTTATCTGTAAGTTCGTAATGCCATCCTTCTTGTTTCAAAATATTTTTATTGTTATAAATTAAAGGATTAAAAACTGCATCAAGATAAACATACATTAAATTGAAATAATCTTTATCATTCATACTTGCAAAAGGATACATTGTAGCATCGCGTGAAGTAAAAGCATTAATAAATGTATTTAAAGATCCTTTGCTTAAAAAATCAAAAGGACTTTTTACAGGAAAGTTTTTTGAACCATTTAAAACTGAATGCTCTAAGATATGAGCAACTCCATTATCCGAATTTGGTAGGGTTTTAAAAGTTATTCCAAAGGTTTTATTATCATCACTTGAAGCAATTTTTAGCAATTTAGCACCACTTTTTACATGCTCGTAATAATAACAATCGGCATTTACTTCTTTTACAAAGCGTTTTTCAATTAATTTAAAGCCATGACTAAGATTTTGTCCATAACTCGACATTGCTATAAAGCAAAATACACTTACAAATAGAAATGAAATCATAATTTTTTTTAATAAATTTCTTTTCTTGGTTTCTGTTTTTTTCATATTTTTTTTGATTTTTAATGAATATTTTTGCAATAATACAAACAATTATATATACATCAATATTATTTTTCGACGAATTGATTGTTTTAATTGATAAAAATGTATTTTATTTGAAATTAACAAATAAAACCGTTTCTTGTTTAATATAAATATAATTTAAAAACAAAAAGAGAGTTTGCAGATGTAACTCTCTTTTTCAAAAAGGTAGAACCAATAATTTATCTTTTAACAAACTTAAAAGTTTTAAAGTTATCTTTAATATTGATATTTACAAAGTATATACCATCTTTTAAATCAGCTATATATATATTTGAAGTATTGCATAGTATTTTACCTGATTTTATATTTTGCCCTAACATATTAATAATTGAATAATTTGAATTTTCAATATTTATTCCACTAAAAAATAAGTAATCATCAGCAGGATTTGGATATATTTCTATTTCATTATAATTAATATTATTTTCAAAAACACTTACATTATTAATACTTAAACTAATATTATCAAAATTAGTAGTTAGCCAATTTGAGCTAAAATTTGAATTTCGATACCTAAATGCAAAATATGATTGTCCAATATATGAAGGTATGATTAAATCTGTTTTTATTCTACAATTATTATCGTTTATATATTCACTGCCTCTAAAATCAAATAAAAGAATTTTTGATTCTGCCAATGAAGGATCTTGTGAGCCATTTAGTATATATATAGCAACTGTGTCAGCATCTCCCGGAACCGAAAACCCTGTAAAAGAATATCTAATCGAATCTAATTTACCTCCTGTATTCATAATAAAACTCGGCGAAACAAACCAGTCATCACTTAATGTTACACCAGATGATGGCGAAAAATCATGAAATAAACAATCAGGTGCAGAATAAGCATTAGGAGAAGCATAACCCCAGTGATTATACGTTGTTGTTGCTTTTCTATACTCAACCCAACCATTTTTTTCAGCAGCATTATCAAAACCAGTATAGTATGGCAAAGCCACTTGAGAATATGTACTTGATAAATAAGCTGTTAAGACAACAGCAATAAGGATTGTAATTTTCTTTTTCATAATTTTTTTATTTTATGTTAAACATTTTTTATATATAAATGACGTCTAAACTACATAATGGTTGGGCAAAATTATTTATTTTTTCAAATTTACATAATGTTTTTTATTAATACCTCAATTTATATTACTTTTGAAGTAAATTTAACACTTATAAATATGAAAAAATCAGTTTTATTATTTGCACTTACTTCATTACTAATTAGTAATTTATATCCTTGTACGAACTATCTTATTACAAAAGGAGCTTCAGTAGATGGTTCAACAATGATTAGCTATGCTGCCGATTCGCATGTTCGCTATGGCGAATTATATTTTCGTCAAGGTAAAATTTGGAGCGATGGCACTATGCTAAAATTATACGATAGAGGTAGTAAAAAATATTTGGGAGAAATACCTCAAGCAAAGCAAACCTTTAATGTTATTGGTTTTACTAACGAATATCAAGTTAGTATTGGTGAAACCACTTTTGGAGGTCTTTCACAATTAGATGACTCAACTGGAATGATTGATTACGGCAGTTTAATGCAAATTGCAGTTGATAGAGCCAAAACAGCTCGCGAAGCTATTAAAATTATTGGTGAGTTAGTTGAAAAATATGGTTATTACGGTGGTGGCGAATCTTTTTCAATTAGCGACCCAAATGAAGTGTGGATTATGGAAATTGTTGGCAAAGGAGTTGAAATGATTTTCGATAAAAAGCAAAATAAAATGGTTAATAAAAACAGAGGAGCTCTATGGGTAGCAATTCTCATCCCCGATGGATATGTTTCGGCACACGCAAACCAAGCACGAATTACAACTTTTACCCTCGAAAACGGCAAAACATCAATATCTTCAAAAAACCTTTCAAAAATATTTAACCCAGCAATTGAAGTAGTTTATGCTTATGATGTAATAAAATATGCGCGCGAAAAGAAGCTTTTTACAGGAAAAGATGGAGAGTTTAGTTTTTCGGATACATACAATCCTATTACTTTCGATGGAGCTAGGTTTTGCGAAATAAGAGTTTGGAGCATGTTTAAAGATATAAATGATGATATGGCTCAATATATTGATTATGTGAGCGGAAAAAGCCTAAAACATCGCATGCCATTGTATATTAAACCAAACAGAAAGGTTTCACCTCAAGATTTAATGAATTTTAAACGCGACCACCTTGAAGGAACAATTTTCGATATGACAAAAGATGCAGGTGCCGGAGCTTTTGGATTACCATACCGATGGCGACCGCTTACTTGGAAATATAATGGAAAAGAATACTTAAATGAGCGTGCTACTGCTACTCAACAAACAGGTTTTTCGTATATTGCTCAGGCTCGCAACTGGCTTCCAAATGCAATTGGTGGTATTTTATGGTTTAGTGTCGATGATGCTGCTTCAACAGTTTATGTGCCAATGTATTGCGGAATTAACTATGCTCCGGCTTCGTACGCCGAAGGCAATGGCGATATGCTTACATATTCTGAAAATTCTGCTTTTTGGGCTTTTAATAAAGTTGCCAATTTCTGCTATCTTCGTTACAATTTAATGATAGAAGATGTAAAAATTAAACAAAAAAGTCTTGAAACTGAATTTGCAAAACAAGTTCCGATAATTGATAATAAAGCACTTGCATTATGGAAAACTGATTCTATTTCGGCAAGAAAATATTTAACTGAAATTACTTCTGAAAATGCTAATAATACAGTTAAGCAATGGAATAAACTATTTGAATACCTTTTAGTTAAGTATATCGATGGCAATGTAAAACGCGAAGAAAACGGTACTTTTAAACGAAATTCTTATGGTTTTCCTGCAAATCCAATTCAGCAAGGTTATAACGAAACTTGGAAAAAACAAGTTATTGATAGTAATGGTGATATGTTGTTTGTGAAGTAGCTTAAATGGTGCAAGGTAAACGGTAAAAGGTAAACGGTTTTGCAGTTATCTTTTTTAAAAATGTAATTTAATTAGCAAAATATAACTATAAGGGACTTCTAAATATTTTCATAAATCTTATAATAATCTTAATCAATCTTAAAAATCAGTGTACTAAAAAATCAAAAAAAATGAGTAGTTTTGTAATTGAAAATAATAACTTATGAATAATGATTTAGATCCAAATTCGGAACGATTATCATCGGTAGAAAAAGAGTTTGAAAGAGCAATTCGTCCTACCGATTTTAAAGAATTTTCGGGACAAGAAAAGGTTGTTGAAAATTTAAAAATATTTGTTAGAGCCGCCAGACAACGTGAAGAAGCTCTTGATCATGTTTTATTACACGGACCTCCAGGACTTGGAAAAACTACACTTTCGTACATTATTGCTAACGAAATGGGCGTAAATGTAAAAGTTACCTCCGGACCGGTAATTGATAAACCAGGCGATTTAGCTGGTTTGCTTACTAATTTAGAACCTAACGATGTCCTTTTTATTGATGAAATTCATCGTCTTTCGCCTGTAATTGAAGAGTATTTATACTCAGCAATGGAAGATTATAAAATTGATATAATGATTGAAACTGGACCCAATGCTCGTAGTATTCAAATAAGTTTAAATCCTTTTACATTAGTTGGTGCTACAACACGTTCAGGGCTACTTACATCACCTCTACGCTCCCGCTTTGGTATTACAATGCGACTAAATTATTACGATGCCGAAACACTTAAAATAATTATTAAGCGTGCTGCCGGTATTTTAAATGTTGAAATTAACGACGATGCTTGTTACGAAATTGCGCGTAGAAGTCGTGGTACTCCTCGTATTGCAAATTTATTACTTCGTAGAGTTCGCGATTTTGCTCAAATAAAAGGCAATGGAACAATTGATTTTGAAATTGCTCAATATGCTCTTTCTGCATTAAATGTTGATAAAAATGGCTTAGATGAAATGGATATTCGTATTCTTACAACAATAATTGATAAATTTAAAGGAGGACCAGTAGGACTTACAACAATATCAACCGCCTGTGGCGAAGATGCCGGAACAATTGAAGAAGTATATGAACCTTTTTTAATTCAAGAAGGTTATTTAATGCGTACTCCGCGTGGTAGAGAAGCAACAGCAATTGCTTATAAACATTTAGGAAAAAAGAAACTTTTGCCCGACCAACCAAGTTTATTTGAAGAATAAAATCAATTACAAAATAAAGTAAGTATAGCTACATATAATATTGAAACCCATATTTATATAATATATTACCTAAATTAATAAATTAATATAGTTTATCAATGAAACGAGCAGAAAAAATATTTCACCAAAGAGGGTGAACATTAGCGAGTTCCATACGACAATTAAAAAAATAAATTAAAAATGAACGTATGAATATTAAAAATCATATACCAAATTCAATTACCGGAATGAACCTATTTAGTGGTTGCATTTCAATAGTTTTTTCGTTTTCGCACAATTACGAAATGGCTATTGTGTTTATTATTTTAGCTGCAGTTTTCGATTTTTTCGATGGAATGGCTGCACGACTTCTAAATGTAAAATCGGAAATTGGCAAAGAATTAGATTCGCTTGCCGATGTAGTTTCATTTGGCGTTTCGCCGGCAATGATTATATTTTGCAAAATGAATGATTTGATTGCAGTTGAAAACATTACCAATTGGCAAATATACATTCCATATATTGCATTTATAGTTCCTGTTTTTTCGGCTTTACGATTAGCAAAATTTAATCTCGACACACGTCAAACCAATTCTTTTATTGGTGTTCCCACTCCTGCTAATGCACTTTTAATCAGCACATTAGTTTTACTTCCTGCTGAATGGTCTTTTTTATTTAATATTTATTCATTGAGTTTTATTTGTATAGCAATGTCGCTGCTTTTAGTTGCCGAAATTCATCTTATAGCTTTAAAAATTAAAAACCTTTCGTGGAAAGATAATAGAATTAGATACATTTTTGTAATAGGTGCAGTTATAATTGCAGCAATATTAATGCAAAACGCAATTCCATTTATTAT
>CAZRCF010000057.1:0-12334 GCA_964598505.1 uncultured Lentimicrobiaceae bacterium
TTATTTTCTTTAAGCAAAGATAATTGAAAACAAGTGGTATTAAATTTTTATTAGTTATAATTATTCAAATTGCTGGGGAAATAGATTAAAAGAATATCCTTGAGCTAAACATTTTTCAATAAAGCGTGGTAGGGCAAACAACAATCTATCGGAAGCCTTAATGTTATCGTGAAAAACAACAATTGCCCCATTATAAATATTATCTAAAGCTAATTGTAAACAGTCGTATCCACTAAGTGTTTTATCAAAATCGTAAGTTAGCACCGACCATAAAATTATTCGATAATCATTTGATAGTTTATAAATTTGAGATGGTTTAATTTTACCATAAGGTGGTCTAAACAATTTAGTAGGATACAATGAATTAAATTTATTTATATTTTCAAAATATATTTCGTTAGGAGTTTGCCATCCTTTTAAATGATTAAATGTGTGATTTCCAATTTCATGATTGTTTATTAAAATCTGATTAAAAAGTTCCTGATGTTTAATAATATTTTCGCCTACACAAAAAAAAGTAGCTTTAATTTTATAGTCGTTTAAAATCTTTAAAATTTTTGGAGTTAACTCTGGTATTGGACCATCATCGAAAGTTAAATATATGTTTTTTTTATCGCAAGGCAAATCCCAAACTACCCCATTTCCGGTAAAAAATTTTGCTAAAAAAGGTGGCTGAACAAACCGTGTCATTTCTATTTTTTAATTAAAAAATCTGAAGAGAACAAAAATACAAATTTATATTATATTCTATACTCTTCAGATTAATTATATTTTAATAAAGCCAACTATTAATTGGAAATATTATTTTTTCATTTACATGCCAGAAGCGGCATTATCTGAACTATATCCTTTACTATTCATCCAATCTTGGTAATATTTATTAAACAAATTAAAAGTTGATTTTTCAATTTCTGTTCGTTTAAACATTTTAGCTATCTGAGAAAGTTGTTGTAACATGCCAATATTTATTTGGATATCGCGATCAACAAATTGTTTATGATTTCCTTTAAATTTTAAGAAATAATTTAATTCTTGTTCGCAATTTTTAAAAAATATTGAAGCCATTTCATCACCTTTTTTTATGGCTTCTGCTGTTTCAATTCTATAATATCCTTGAAGTATCGAGAAAGAAATATAGTTATATGGGAATAAATTATCAGGCATCATTTCATTAATTTTATCTAGTACTTTCATAGCCGAATCTTTTTTGCCTTCATCTAATAAAGCATTTGCTAAACGTCCAAATGATGTACGGAAATGATGAGCTAATCGTGTATTATCTTCGTTTAAATATATATCAGGATTATTAATATTGCCCCACTTGAATTTGTTCATTAAATTATTGTACAATACGTTAGTATTAACTCTTCCTGTTTGTTGATTTTGCTCGTTACGAGGTGTTTTTATTGGCACCAAACGATAAGCTAATCCTTCGAGTTGGAAATAATCTTCAAGTCCAAAATAGGCATCAGCACCAGTAGTTGTAGCATAGTAAATAGGGCGTTTCCAATCAAAATTAGCTAAAATATCCATCATTCCTAACATATTTTTTTGCAGAATATTATCAGAAATTTCCCATTCCACTCTTTTAACAATTTTATCAGCATCTTTAGGATCAACAGTTCCATTTTGAACTACTAAGAGAGTATCAACAGGTATATAAAATTTTCTTGAAGCAACTAAGTTTACATTTTCTCCATTTTGTAAAGTAACTTTTTTATTTTCATCAAGGAACTCATTAACAATATCTTTTATATTGATAAAAGTATTTTTGGTATCATTAATATACAACATATCTCGAGTACCTTGTCGATATTGAGGTTGAGTCATTTGCATCGGAACAGGTTCTGAATTGTATGCTTTTCGTTTCATTTGATCCATATACCAATCTGTATTATATAGGCTGAGGTTACAAATACGCACATCGGTACGTATTCCTTCCACTTCTTGAGCATACCAAAGAGGGAAAGTGTCATTGTCTCCATTAGTAAATAGTATTGCATTAGGAGCACAGGAGTTTAAATAATCACTTGCAACTGCCAAAGCTGTATATCTGTTTGACCTATCGTGGTCGTCCCAGTTTTGTTTAGCCATTAATACAGGAACTAATAATGTGCAAACAACAGTACTCCCTATAGCAACAGTTGTTGGATTTGTGTATTTCTTTAGCATATCAAATATAGCATAAACCCCAATTCCAATCCAAATTGCAAAGGCATAGAATGATGCTGCAAAGGCATAATCACGCTCTCGTGGTTGATAAGCTGCCATATTCAAATACAATGCAATTGCCAATCCAGTCATAAAGAATAGTAGAGTTACAATTACAGCGTCATTTTTATTTCGCGAATAGTGAAAAAACAGACCCAACAATCCTAAAATAAGTGGTAAAAAGTATAATGTATTTCTGCCTTTATTTTTCATGCTATCGGGTATATTATCTTGTGGTCCCAAACGTATCTCATCAATAAAACTTATTCCACTTAGCCACGAACCATTATTAATACCACCGTATCCTTGAATATCATTTTGACGTCCTACAAAATTCCACATAAAGTATCTAAAATACATATAGCCTATTTGGTAGTTCCACATATATTTTAAGTTTTGCCCAAATGTTGGAATTTTTTTATTTTCAGGGTCATTTTTAATTCCAGCATACTCTTTATAATTTGCAATATGTTGAGCTTGCTGATTACTCCACATACGAGGGAAAATAGTTGTGTAGCGTTTGTCATAAACTGGAATTGATTGTTTTTTATCATCCGAAACAACGTATTTCCCTGCCTTAGAATCTTTAACATAAACAGGAGAACCATCTTCAAATGCACGAAGTGGAGCATTATAGTATTGTCCTGAGAAAATAGGAGTGCTTCCATATTGTTCACGATTCAAATATGATAAAAGAGAAACTGCATCTTCAGGATTATTTTCATCAATAGGAGGGTTTGCATTTGAGCGAATTACTAATATTGCAAAAGTTGAGTAACCAATCAATAAAAAAGTAAAAGCTAATATCATGGCATTTATAACTGGACGATATTGTTTACGTGTATATCTCAATCCCCATATTATTCCGCCTATAATTGCTAAAAAGAAAAATATTGTACCTGAATTGAAAGGCAATCCAAGACCATTTACAAAACCTACTTCAATTTTTCCTGCTAAATAAACAATGCCAGGTATTATTCCGAATAAAATTGTAACTAAAATAACCAAACTTAGTATTGACGAGTAAAAAATTCCTTTTTTTGTTATTTTATATTTTTTGAAATAGATTACAAAAACAATTGCAGGAACTGTTAATAAGTTAAGTAAGTGAACACCAATAGATAAACCCACAAGATATGAAATTAATATCAACCAACGAAGTGAATCTTTTTGGTCGGCAACTTGTTCCCATTTAAGAATTGCCCAAAAAACAATAGCAGTAAACATCGACGACATAGCATAAACCTCGCCTTCAACTGCCGAAAACCAGAAAGTATCAGAAAATGTATATGCTAAAGCACCTACAATTGCACTGCCAAAAATTGCTATAGTTTTCGATTGATTTATTTCTGTTCCATCGCGAAGTGATAGTTTTTTTAAAAGCATAGTTAGCGACCAGAAAAGAAATAGTATTGTAAAAGCACTACATAATGCCGACATTACATTTACCATATATGCAACTTGAGTAACATCATTGCCAGCAAGCATACTAAACATTCTGCCAATTAATTGAAATGTTGGCGCACCGGGTGGGTGTCCTACTTGTAATTTAAATGCAGTAGCAATGTACTCTCCACAGTCCCAAAAACTTGCTGTGGGTTCGGCTGTAGAAATGTAAGTAATTGCAGCTACTGCAAATACTATCCAGCCCAAAATGTTGTTGATTAATTTGTAATTCTTCATAGTTTGTAATTATTTATCATTTATAGTTAATAAGCTGATTGAAATTGTGTTAAAAAACGTGCATTATTTTCAAAAAACATACGTATATCTTTTGTTTTAAATACTTGCTGAGTCATTCGTTCAATACCAAGACCAAATGCAAAACCACTATATACTGTACTGTCGATACCGCAATTTTCCAAAACACTTGGATCTACCATACCGCATCCTAATATTTCTACCCAACCTGAGTACTTGCAAATATTACAGCCTTTACCACCACAAATATCGCACGAAATATCCATTTCGGCTGATGGTTCTGTAAATGGAAAATATGAAGGGCGTAAGCGTATTTTTGTCTCTTTGCCAAACATCTCTTGAGCAAAATACAGTAGAGTTTGTTTTAAATCGGCAAATGATACATTTTTATCAATATATAAACCCTCTACTTGATGAAATATGCAATGAGCTCTTGCTGTAATAGCCTCATTTCTGAATACTCTACCCGGACAAATTACTCGAATTGGAGGTTTTGTAGTTTCCATTATTCGCACTTGAATAGATGAAGTATGTGTCCGTAATGCAATATCGGGCTTGCTTTCTATAAAAAATGTATCTTGCATATCTCTTGCAGGATGCTCTTCGGCAAAATTTAATGCAGAAAAATTATGCCAATCATCTTCAATTTCGGGTCCTAATGCAATTGAAAAACCAATTTTCTCGAAAATACTATAAATGCGATTTTGAACTATTGAAATAGGATGTCTTGAGCCACTATATAATTCAACTGGTCTGGTTGTGTCAATTTTGGATACAATATTTAAACTTTCTTCTTCAAACTTTACTTTAAAAGTATCATATTTTGTTTGAGCAGTATCTTTTAAAAGGTTAATATCTTGTCCAAATGCTTTTTTATCTTCATTTGCAATATTTTTCATTTCTGCAAATATTGAAGGTATAAGACCTTTTTTGCTCAAGTATTTAATTCGGAATAACTCCAAATCATCTACAGTTAAAAGAGTAAAAGCTTCAATTTCGGCATGCAAATATTTTACTTTTTCATTCATAAGTAATAATAGATTGAATCAATAAAATTCATTTATTTTTTGGCAAAGATATATAATTATTTTTATTTAATAATTTGCATTGAAATAACAATAGCATCATCGTTTGGACGATTATTTTGATCGCAGGCAACAGCAGCAATTTTATCAACAATATCTAATCCTTCAACTACCTCGCCAAAAACTGTATAATTTCCATCTAAATGTGGTGTTCCTCCAATTGTTGAATATGTTTCTCTTTGTTCTGGAGTAAAAGTTACTCCAATACTTTTTTGGTACATATCCAATTCTGTATTTGTGTATTTTTTCCCTTGAACTATGTAAAATTGCGAACCCGATGATTCTTTTTTAGGATTAACATTATCGCCCATTCTTGCAGCTGCTAAAGCTCCTTTTTTATGAATACGATAAGGCAAAAATTCAGCAGGAATTGTATAGCTTGGTCCTCCATTGCCTAACATTTGTCCTTTTTGAGCTGTTTTCGAATCAGGGTCTCCACCTTGAATCATAAAATCTTTAATTACTCTGTGAAATAAAGTGTTATTAAAAAAACCCTCAGTTGCTAATTTAATAAAATTATCACGATGTTTTGGAGTCTCATTGTATAATTTTATTTTAATATCCCCTTTATTGGTTTTTATTAAAACCATTGTTTCGTTTGATTCTTTTGTTTGAGAATAAACAGAATTGCTAATAGTAATTGCACCAACTAAGATTATTAATGAAAAAAAATGTTTCATAGTTTTATTTTTTTTTATTTTTGTTTAAATTATTTTGTATTTTTACGCAATATTACAAAAAATACCAATTTATATAACTATTTTTTTAATTTTAAAGTATAAAAAATAAAAACATTTTTAGTTAATAAAATTTAAAGACAATGAAAACAAACAACAACAAATATGTGCTAATTTTTGCAAGCCTTACATTAATAGCTATTATAGCATTATCAACTAGTTGTAAAAAAGATACCGAGTGCAAAGCTTTAATAACTGTAAAATATTTAACCGATACAAACAAAGTTGTTGCAAATAGCAATGTTACTGTTTCAAAATATGATGTCGGTAGTAGTGGTGTAACTAATAGTGCTGGTCAATTTGAAGTTACATTTAAAAATGAAGCAATTTTAGATGTAGTTGCTGTTGCTGATACAACCTCAGATACTGTTAGACCTCCATCTTTCGTTAGAGGAACAACAACAATTCGCTTAATACCAGGCGAAACTGTTCAAAAAAGTGTGTTTGTTCAATAGTTTTTTTACATTGCATATATAGTTAATTACTATATGTTTACTGTCGCTTGAAAAAAACTTGGTAACAAATTGATATTTTTGGATAGAGAATTATAATTCAGAAATTGTATTTGCTTTAAATATTTGAATAACTCTATTTTTATACTTTTGGAATTTTTAAAACTTGACCAGGTAAAATATTACCTTTCTTTATGTTTTTATTATGTAGAATAATATCGTTATAAGTTACCCCTTTAAATTTCTTAACTATTCCCCAAATTGTGTCTCCAACATTGACTTTGTAATATATAAATTTTTGGTCATTATTTGCAGCTATAGTATTAGCTTTCTGATTTTTTACAATGTTTGTTTTTGCCTTGATATCTTTATTATTTGACACAATAGCTTTGTTTTTAACAGTATCACTTACTTTATTTGCAGGCTCGTAACCAACAATTAGCTTCCTGCCCGGATAAACACTATTGTATCTTAATTTATTCATATACTTTATTTCATTTGCCGAAACACCATATTTTGCTGAAATTGATTTAAGTGTTTCGCCTTTTTTAACATAATGATACCTCTTTTTAAGTTGTGCAATTTTTAATGCAGGATTATTTTTTTGAGATTGAATATCAACAACTTGCATTGGAGTGAAATATGTTTGGTAGTTATATCGATGTATTGAATCGCGAAGAGAATTAAATAAAAGCGCTTTATTTGGAGGCAAAATCATTGAATAGGGCTGATTATATGCCGGAACAATATCTCTTTTGTATTGAGGATTTAGTGTTTTTAGCTCCTCAATAGGTATATTTAAAATTGCAGCAACTTGTTGTAAATGCAGCTCTTTTGAAACCATTACGGTATCAAGTAAAACAGGCATATCAATCGTTACAGGATAAATATTATGTTTATCGTAATAATTCATCATATAAGTAGCTGCAATATATGCAGGTACATAGCCGCGAGTTTCTCTGGGTAAATAGTAGTAAATATCCCAAAAGTTTGTCTTGCCATTAGCTCTACGAATAGCTTTATTTACATTGCCCGGACCGCAGTTATAGGCAGCAATAGCTAAAATCCAATCGTTATATATTTTGTACAAATCTCCTAAATACCGAGCAGCAGCATGTGTCGATTTTATAATGTCTTTTCTCTCATCAATAAATGTATTAACATCTAAACCATACTGGCGTCCTGTTGAAAACATAAATTGCCATAATCCGGTTGCACCTACACATGAAACTGCATTTGGATTTAATGCCGATTCAATTATTGATAAATATTTTAATTCGTGCGGTACTCCATAAAAATCCATAATCTCTTCGTAAATAGGGAAATAGTATTTTGTAAGCCCTACTAAAATTCCTGAAAATTTTCGTTTTTTTACACAGTACATTTCAATAAATGAGCGTACTTCTCGGTTATATGTTAGTGGAATAATTGATGGTATTTGAGATAAACGATTTGCATATATTGAATCGGGAAATGAAACAGATTCGTCTATTTGAGTGGTTTTTTGAAAACTTTTATTCTTCGATATACTTTGCTTAACATACCAAATATTTAACAAACTATCTACCTGTTCGGCGATATAGCTAAAATTTGGTGAATTATCGAAATTATCAGGCACTTGCTTTAATGAATCAAGCGAATTATTTTGTGCATTTATACTATTTAATAACGAAAAAAATATTGTTATTAACGACATTATTATGATTGCAAAATTTCGCGAAAGTTTCATTTTTATATTTTTAATTAACATATTATTGCAAAATAACTAAAAAATATCCAATTACAAGTTACGATTTTAATTATTATATCTATTTTAACTTTATCTTTTTGATTTTTTAGAATATTATTACTATTAGAATAATAATGTATTTTTTTGCAATTTATTGTTTATTTCAAAATTTTCATCACACAATTTACACAATCAAACTCCAATTTTAACTTTTGTTTTTCATTTTCTAAATAAAGATTGTTTAATGCTTCTCCCGAATAATTTTGTAGTTTTTTACACCAACCCATACTATATTTTATACAATGTTTTGTTGTCATAAGTGCTTCATTACCAATAAATCCTTTTTTTTCGGGTGCAAATCTATTAACTTTTGCATTATGTCGTTTGTAAAACTCTTCAGCTTTAATATTAGTTATATTTCCGTTATAATCAATTTCATTATAAGGATATTTTTCGTTGTTAGATTTAATTACAAAAGTGTTTCTTTTATAATCATTATCTCTTTTTTCTTCTAATTCAGTAAGAATATTTCTTCTAATTTCGTTTAACTGTGATGCTGTGAAAAATGGAATTGTGTTTATCGAAATTTCAACTTTTTCAACATTAAAAATAGTATCTCCCGATTTGCTAAACTGTTGTTTAATCATTTCCAAAGCTCTATCAGCATTTTTTGCAAGTTCGGCAGGCATTTCAATTGTATTGATAACAGTGTGTTTATCTTCATCAATAGCCGTTATTTGAAAATTATTTTCAATTTGAGAAATACTAATTGAGCAATTTATTTTACGTTTTGTTTTCGAGCTATTTATTTGCTTTTCAAAAGTAATATCGAAATTACGGTAAAGAATTGTTCCTTTTTCCCAATCAGTTTCTGATGATGTGTAAATTTTATTATCTTCAACTTTATTAATTGAAGTGCCCTTTAAATCCCCATTTTTATCAAAATAACAAATTCCATCACCATTTGAAAGTGGTTCTAAAGCATCAATAATTGTGTAATTTGGAGTTGCTTGGCTTACAGTTGCTATTTTTTTTCCAATTGATTTTGGTGTATCAAAAGATGTAATTTCTTTTGTTCTTTCTACGAAAAAATAATCGGTATAACCTCTGTTAAATGATTTTTCAATATCGGGAGTAAAATCGGAAAATATTTTACCCGATGAACTTTTTTTAAATGAAAAATTGCTATTTACAAAATTATCAATGGTTTTTCGATAATGACTTACAACATTGGCAATGTAAATGTTATCTTTTAATCTACCTTCAATTTTTAATGAAGTAACACCTGCATTAATTAACTCCGGAATATGATTTGTAAGATTCAAATCTTTTAATGAAAGCAGGTGTTTATTAGAAATCAAAATATTACCATCAATATCAGTTAAATTATATGGCAAACGGCATGGCTGAGCACATTCACCTCTATTTGCACTTCTATTACCTACAAAATGACTTAAATAGCATTGACCGCTAAAACTAACACAAAGCGAGCCATGAATAAATGTTTCCAACTCAATAGTTGTATTTTCTTTAATTTCTTTAATTTGAGTTAAAGATAGCTCACGAGCAAGTATTACTCTTTCAAAACCAACTTTTTTAAGGAATTTAATTTTTAACAAATCAAAATTATGTGTTTGAGTGCTTGCATGTAGCGGAATAGGAGGCATTTCAATTTCCAACAATCCCATATCTTGAATTATAAGTGCATCAGCTCCTGCATTATAAACCAAATTTGCAATCTGTTGAGCCTCTTCAAGTTCTCTATCAAACAATAAGGTGTTTAAAGCAATGTAAACCTTTGAATTAAATTTATGTGCATAAGAAATTAACTGCTCAATATCATTAATTGAGTTTGCTGCATTTTTGCGAGCACCAAATTTTGTAGCACCGATATATAGAGCATCGGCACCATTATTTATAGCTATAATTCCCGATTCTAAGTCTCGTGCAGGAGAAAGCAGTTCAATTTCTTTAGTCATTTTTATTTTCTACTACGCTCTAATTTTTCTATTAATTCTTTGTTTTCTTTATCAATAGTTTCGAGCAATTCTTTTTGTTGATCTGCTGGCAAATTTGGTTTTTTTAAGCATTCACAACCATATTTATCAATTAACGATTCAATTGAAACTTCAGCATATTCGCGAACAGCAATTGTGTCGGAATATGAATTTTTTAATGCAATTACCATTGCTTCAACTCTTTTGCCTTTATGTTCTTTACATTCGCTACTTCTGCACGAATACAGGAATAGCGATATAAAAATTAATAATATTAGTCTGTTTTTCATGTTTTTATGTATTGATTATTAAACCATTAGCAATTAATTTTTGGAATTCGTTAATAATTAACTTATGGTCGAAAGCAAGTTCTGGCAATTTATCAATAAAAAACCATTGAGCATTTGCTGCATCATCACCTGCTTTAAAAGATATATTTTCGTCAACATCTCCCCAAAAAATTACCGAAACTGTGTGTCCTCGTGGGTCGCGATTTGGTGTGCCATAAGTTTTAAATTGTTTTAAATCAACTTTCTCAATTGATGTTTCTTCTTTTAATTCGCGATAAGCAGCTGTTATTAAATCTTCGTTTTTATCAACGAAACCACCAGGCAATGCCCAAAAATCTTTATAAGGTTCGTGTAATCGCTTAATTAATAGGATTTTTGGCTTATTGCTATTCGATATTACGATAATATCGGTAGTAACTGCAGGTCGTGGATATTGGTATGTAAAACTCATTTTTATTTTTGAAGTTCTCGTAAATACATCATTATTGTGTTTTGCAAACCGTAATACAAAGAGTCGCAAACCAAAGCATGACCAATTGAAACTTCTAAAAGATTAGGTATATTATTTTTAAAATAGTTTAAGTTTATCAAGTTCAAATCGTGTCCGGCATTAATTCCCAGACCCACTTTTATGGCTTCTTTTGCTGTTGCAATATATGGAGCAATTGCTTTTTGAGCATTATCTTCAAAGTATTTTGCATACGATTCGGTATATAATTCAACTCTATCGGTGTTAGTTTCGGCAGCAAAAGTTGCCATTTCGGGCTCGGGATTAATAAAAATTGAAGTTCTAATATTTGCTTTATGAAATATCTCAATTATTTCTTTTAAAAGTTGTTTGTTCATTTTGGTATCCCAACCGTTACTTGAAGTAAGTGCTTCGGGCGGGTCGGGAACAAGTGTTACTTGTGCAGGTTTTACTTCACAAACTATTTTAATAAATTCTTCGGAAGGATAACCCTCAATATTAAATTCTGTATTAAGTTGAGGTTTAAGTTCGTATAAATCGGAGTATTTTACATGACGCTGATCGGGGCGAGGATGAACTGTAATACCCTGTGCTCCAAATCGTTCACAATCTTTTGCAATTGTTAACAAATTTGGCATATTCGAACCTCTTGAATTTCGTATTAATGCTATTTTATTAATATTAACGCTAAGTGTTGTCATTTTTTGGTTATTAGTTATTAAGGAATTCGCCATTTACTAGTTACCATTCACTAGTTACCATTCACCGATTACCGGTTATCATTTACCCTTAATAAGTTCTTGGCACTTTTGGATCTGTTATAATTATATAATCTCCAAGATGTTTATATTTTTCCCAATCAATATTAGGAAAAGAGTCGTCAGAAAAAGATGAAATGTTTAATATTTTTGTTTTAGGAGAATATTTTTTCAATTGAGTTACAACGGCAAATTTCTCGTCGCTATGAAATCGTCCATTTACATGAAATATTTTAATTCCGATATTTTGTTTTGAATATTCAAAAATTGTGTAAGCCATTGTTGCGTCCCATAACGATTGAGCCATTACCAAATTAAAACTTTGCATTTTGTTGGCAGGCATTTTTGAAGTTGAACTATCACTTACTTGTTTCATGTTTTGAGTTGAAAGTGGTGATAATTTATCATGATACAAGCCAGTTGCAGTATCATAAGGAAGTGGGGCAATATATTTTTTAGCTTCAAGGGATAATTTTTCAAGTGCTTTTTGACCAAAACGCCCGGCAATATTTGTATATCGAGTGGGTGCATTTGCACATAAAACCGAAAATTTATTTTTCTTAGCAAGTTCCACCATTTGGCGATAATCGCTATAATTTGACCAAACTCGGGCATCTTTTTTAAAATGTTTTTCTAAAATTAAACCACTCAAATATTCATTCATAATTCTTTGTACTTCTCTATCAAACATCTCCAAAGATAGTGCAATCTTGTTTGGAAATTTGATATTCATTTCTTCAAGTATCTTATATTCAAGAAAATGAGTTACCGAATCGTTATGTTCTTCACCATAAAAAAGAACATCATTATTTTCCATTTCAATAATAATATCCTTAATCGAAACCTCTTTTTGAAGTTTGGTTGAATAGATTTTATAGTTTGCTTCGGTTATTTGTCCGAAAGTT
>CAZRCF010000058.1:0-8288 GCA_964598505.1 uncultured Lentimicrobiaceae bacterium
TGTCATCATTTCCGATTGGCATTTTGCTCTTCCGCTACTTCTATTGGGCATCCACGATGATATTTCTTTAAGAAGCGGAAGCATCATTAATTTATCTTTAAAAGTTTGATTAGGTTTTGAAATTTTCTGTACAATATTTTGTATTCTTTTACCAATATCATCTAAATTTTCTATTTCAAATATTGTATTAATTCGCTCTTCGGAACCAAAAACATTTACTAACAAAGGAAATTCGGTACCATTGTTTTCAAATAATAATGCTTTGCTATTATGCTTGATAATGCGGTCGTTAATTTCAGTTACTTCAAGTTCAGGATTAATATATTCCGTAATTCTAAAAAGTTGATTTTTACTTTCCAGAACATCAATTAAATCAAGTAAATTATGATAAGCCATTTTAGATTTTATAAATGTTAATAATTATTTTAATACTTCTAACTTCTAACTTCCATCTTCCTAATCCTTATACTTATTCTCCCATAACTTATTTAAGTGGTCACGAATTTCATTTTCACGAGCATTTTTTGCAGGTTTATAAAACTGTTTACCTGATATTTTTTCTGGCAGAAAATCTAATTGAGTAAAATTATTTTCAAAATCGTGAGCATATTTGTACTCTTTGCCGTAACCTATGTTTTTCATAAATTTAGTAGGAGCATTTCTAAGATGTAGAGGAACAGGCAAATCACCTGTTTTTTGAACAATATCGAGAGCTTCGTCAATTGCAATATAGGTAGAATTACTTTTTGCTGAACAAGCAAGATATACAGCAGTTTGCGATAAAATTATTCGCGATTCGGGCATGCCTATTACATTAACAGCCTGAAAACAATCGCTTGCCATAAGAAAAGCATTTGGGTTAGCCAAACCAATATCCTCGCTTGCTAAAATTAACATTCTACGTGCAATAAATTTGGGGTCTTCACCGGCAATAATCATACGAGCAAGCCAGTAAACAGATGCATTTGGATCACTTCCTCTAAGCGATTTTATAAATGCAGAGATAATATCATAATGCATCTCACCCGATTTATCGTATAGAGCTAAATTTTGTTGTATTGTATTTAATACCAAATCGTTAGTGATTTCAATACTATTTGCTTTTATACTGTTTTTTTCAGATGTTATTTCGATAGCATTAATTAATTTACGACCATCGCCACCCGAAATTCTTATTAAGGCTTCGGTTTCTTTTAAAATTATTTTTTTATTTAATTTTTCTGATAATATTTTTGTTGCTTTTTCTAAAATAACTCTTAGATTATCTTCGGTAAGCGATTTTAAAACATAAACTTGACATCTTGACAAAAGAGGTGCAATAACTTCAAAGCTTGGATTTTCGGTTGTTGCACCAATTAAAATAATATTACCGCGTTCAACGGCACCAAGTAATGAATCTTGCTGCGATTTATTAAAACGATGAATCTCATCAATAAACAAAATAGGTTGGGTTTTCTCTTTTTTAGCATTATCAATAACTTCGCGAACATCTTTTACGCCTGAATTAATGGCACTTAGTGTAAAAAAATTACAATTAATATGAGAAGCAATAATATGTGCTAATGTAGTTTTTCCAACTCCTGGTGGTCCCCAAAATATCATTGATGGAATACTTCCACTATTGATAGCATTACGTAATACAGCATTTTTTCCTATCAAATGTTCCTGTCCAATATATTCATCAATTGACATTGGACGCATTATTTCTGCTAAAGGTATATTCACTTTTTTTTGCTAAATTACATTTTTTTATAAAGAAAATTAATACTGAAATGAAAATTTTGTTAATTTTATCGTATATTTGCTAAAATTAAAATTATATAAATAGAAATAAATAAAATTAGTTTTTATGAAAAATATTATTATCAATAAATTTATCACTATTACTTCAATAATTTTATTGTTATCAAATTATTCTGCTCAGGCTCAAGTTACTAAAGTTGAAGAAGTAGAGCGTGATGGAAAAATTTGGGAAGTATATAGTGATGGCTCATGGAGAGAAAAAATTTATAACAAGCCAGTAATTGAGTGGATAAATATCCCCGGTGGCACTTTTACAATGGGAAGTCCTGAGAGCGAAGCATATAGAGAAGTTGATGAAACTCAACATCAAGTTAGACTAACTGCTTTTAGAATGAGCAAATATGAAATTACTTTTGAACAGTATGATATGTTTTGCGAAGCTACAAAAAGAGAAAAACCAAGTGATGAAGGTTGGGGAAGAGGAAAACGTCCTGTTATAAATGTATCTTGGTACGATGCTAAAGAATTTGCCGATTGGATGGGTTGTTCGTTGCCTTCCGAAGCTCAATGGGAATATGCTTGCAGAGCTAACAACAAAGCTCCTTTTTACACCGGTGTAAATTTAACCTCTGATCAAGCTAATTATGATGGGTTCTATCCATATTGTAGTGTGGTAAAAGGTGTTTTTAGAAATGAAACAACAGTTGTTGGTAGGTTTGCACCAAATTCAAGGGGTTTATACGATATGCATGGAAATGTTTGGGAATGGGTTGGTGATTGCTATGATAATTATCCTATCGATCTTACAATAGATCCTATAATTATGGTTGGCTCAATGAAAATTATTCGTGGCGGAAGCTGGTCAGACCAAGGTCATTTTTGTAGGTCGGCACGCCGTTTTCAAAATTTTCCCGACTATAAGTATAAAAATGTAGGATTTAGACTAGTAGCACCTGTTACTACTAAGAAAAAGAAATAACAATTTGTAAACATAATATTTAACAAATTATATAAAAATATTTTTTTAGGTTGAATTTTTAAATTCAACCTAAATTTTTAAATAGCATTTTTGATTTTAATATTTAAACTTTGCATTAATGAATTTTTTATATCCTTACTTTCTTTTAGGTCTTATTGCAATTGCAATCCCAATTATTATACATCTGTTTAATTTTCAGAAATATAAAGTAATTTATTTTTCAAATTTGCAATTTCTGCAAAATTTGCAAGTTCAAACTAAAAAACTTTCTAATATTAAAAGGTTGATAATATTAATACTTCGTATTTTAATTATTACTAGCATTGTTTTTGCTTTTGCACATCCATTTTTTTCAAATAATAACATAAAAAAAACATATGCAAAAAATGCAGTTTGTGTATTTATTGATAACTCTTTTAGTATGCAATCGGTAGGCGAGGATAATAAACTAATATTTCAGGCTACAAATACTGCAAAGCAAATAGCAATGTCTTATGCACCCGATGACAAATTTTTACTTATTACAAATGACCTTTTAGCCGAACAGTTTCGTCTTTTAAATCGTGATGAGTTTATTAGTAAACTTGATGATATAAATACACAAACTGTGTCAAAAAAAATGTCTGAAATTTTCCCAAGAATATTTGATGTTTTAGAATCTACAAAAAATTACAATAAACACACTTATATAATTTCAGATGCTCAAAAATCAGCTTTTGATTTTTCTCAATTGCAAAACGATTCAACTGTAAATGTTCGATTAGTTGCTCTCAAAAATGAAAAAAATAAAAATATTTCAATTGATTCATGTTGGTTCGATGTGCCTGTATTCCGTAAAGATCAAAATATTTCGTTAAAAGTAGTAATTAGTAATTATAATAACGAAGATATTGCTATGCTACCAATCAGTTTAAAAATAAATGGAGAAGAAATAGCATCTGCAATAGCTGAAGTGAAAGCTAATTCGATAAGTACTGTTTCATTAAACTTTGTATGCTCAAAAATTGGTTTGCAGCAAGCAGAAATAAAAATTAATGATAATGGAGAAATTGGTTTTGACGATTCTTTTTATTTAAGTTTTGAAATTAAAAACTCTGTTAATGTATTAGAATTATTTGAAAATAAGACAAATAAATATATTAATTCAATTTATGAAACCGATTCAATTTTTAATTTCACTTCAATTGATATAAAATCGGTAAATTTTTCACAATTAAACGAATACGATTTTATAATACTCTCAGAAATATCAAATATTGCTTCAGGAACAACTCAAGAAATAATTAAATATACAAAACAAGGCGGCGTAGTTTGTTTTATTCCAAATAATACTATTAATAGTGGTTTTACTTCTATTAATCAATTTCTTACCGAAACAATTAACTGTAAATTTTCAACATTAGATTCTTTAAACAGTAATGTTGCTTTAGTGAATATTCTAAATCCGTTATATAAAAACGTATTTGAAGATGCTATAGTTAACGTTGATTTCCCATTTATTAAAAATCATTACTCAATAATTTCGAGTGGTGTTTTGCAACCTTTAGTAAATTTAACCAACAAAGATGTAATATTTGGAGTTGCACCTTTAGAACAAGGATTAATTTTTGTTTTTGGAATTGCACCAGATGATTTTTTTGGAAATTTCCATAAGCATCCAATAATTGTTCCAACATTTTTAAATATGGCTTTTTCTAACCATTTGCAAAATACGCTTTATGCAATAATTGGTAATAATGAAATGGTTCGATTAAGAAAGTTTTCAATTACCGGAGATGATGTTATTAATGCAAAAAGTGAAGATGGCAAATTTGAATTTATTCCTCAAATTATTAAATCGCTAGGAGAAATTCATCTGTTTGATAATAACCAAATTCAAAAAAGTGGTAATTATAAATTGTTATATAAAAATCAAGTAATTTCAGGAATTTCGTATAATTATAATAGGGTAGAATCTAATATGGATTTTATTTCAGAAAGCGAATTAGAAAATCTATTTAAACAGAATAACTTGAGTAATTTTTCAATTTTGCCTTATAACGAAAAAATTTCATCATCAGAAATAACTAAAAGTATATCAGAATTTAGTTTATGGAAATATTTTATTATTTTAGCATTAGTATTTTTATTATTCGAAGTATTCCTAATTAGATTTTGGAAAATTAAATAGTGAAAAAAAATATATTTATTAAAGCAAGATTATGGTTTTCAGCAGTATATTATTTCTTATTTTCTTTTTACCTTGTTTTATTTTTTTATATCATTTTGCCGATAGAAAATATAAAAATTATGTTATACTTTTTTCAAGTATAGTATTTTATAGTTGGGGTGCTCCAAAGTTTATTTTTGTTATTTTAGGAACTACATTTATTGATTTTCATTTAGTTAAATATATGTCGCAAAGCAAAAAAGTTTTGCACCGACGACTTTTATTGCTCCTTTCAGTATCAATAAATATAGGATTGTTATTCTATTTCAAATATTCAAATTTCTTTATTGAAAATGTTAATCAAATTTTATCATTAGGTGGAGTTACTAATATTCAATGGACAAAATTAGTTCTTCCAATAGGTATTTCATTTTATACTTTTGAGACAATTACTTACGTGGTTGATGTTTACAGAAAAATTCATAAACCATTAAATAGCTTTATTGATTATCAACTTTACATTATATTTTTTCCGAAGTTAATTGCTGGTCCAATAATAAGATATCATGAACTCGCCGACCAGATAAATGCAAAAGATAGAGCACCTTATGAAACTTCAGAACAATTTTTAATGGGTTTTTATAGATTTGCAATTGGATTGGCAAAAAAAGTTATGATTGCTAATCCTATGGGTTTGCAAGCTGATACAATTTTTTCAATGCAGTATATTAACATTGATGCAACTACTGCTTGGATAGGTATTTTGGCATATACATTTCAAATATATTTTGATTTTGCCGGTTATTCTGATATGGCAATAGGAATAGCTAAAATGGTTGGATTTCGCTTCCCTGAAAACTTTAACAATCCTTATATTTCGCAAAGCATAACCGATTTTTGGCGTAGATGGCACATTTCGCTTGGTAATTGGATGCGAAATTATTTGTACATTCCACTTGGGGGAAATAGAGTGAAATCAAAAAATAGAGTATATTTTAATTTATGGCTTGTATTTATTGCTTCTGGCCTTTGGCATGGTGCCTCTTGGAATTTTGTAATTTGGGGTGCTTATCATGGATTGTTTTTAGTTTTAGAACGTGCTTTTTTATTAAAATTATTACAAAAAATAGGTAAAATTCCATCAATTATTTTTACTTTTTTTATTGTAGTTATTGGTTGGGTTTTTTTTAGAGTAGAACACACGAACGATGCTTTTACTTTTATTTCAAAAATGTTTAGTTTTAATTTTAGCAATTCGTTTAATATTAATATTGATTTTAAAATAACCTTTATTTTAGCTTTGTTTTTTGCTTTTTGGGGTATAACTAAGTTTGGAAATAAAATTCAAAATCATTTCTACTTCGGAAGCCACAATATTATTAAACATTTTTCTTGGGTTTTGATTTCAATAGTTCTAATTATTACAGCTATTGGTTCTATTACAGCTTCTGGTTTTAATCCATTTATTTATTTCAGATTTTAATTATGACTGATTTAAGAAAAGAAAAAATACTGAAAATATTAGCAATTTATATTGTAATTTTATTGTTTGTTCCTCTATTTCAAAAGGAGTTTAACATTTTTAAAGATAGACCATTAAAAGGATCTTTTTCAATTGTTAATGATACTGTTTTTTCTTTAAAAACTTGGTTTTCTGGTGATTATCAAGATGTTAAAGAAAAATTTATAAATCAAAATTATGGTTTTCGAAACTTTTTTATTAGATATAATAATCAAATTGCCTTTTCATTTTATAATAAGGTATTCGCTAATGGAGTTATTGTTGGCAAAAAAAATTATTTATACGAATATAATTACATAAAAGCATATAATGGTGATGATTATGTAGGAGATGATAGTATTAAAAAAATTGTAAAGCGTATTTCGCTTATTAGCGATACTTTAAATAAACTCAATAAATCACTAATCATTTTTTTTGCACCAGGAAAAGGATCTTATTATCCCGAATATATTCCAGATAGCTTAATAAAATATACTGGTAAATCGAATATTAAAACATACCAAAACGAAATAAAAGATAAAAAAATTAAAGTAATTGATTTTCATAAATGGTTTATTGATAATAAAAAAAAGCCACCTTTTCCTTTATATCCAAAATATGGTATTCATTGGAGTGTTAGAAGTAATTTTTTTGTTGCAGATTCATTGGTTAAATATATTGAAAAAATAAGAAAAAAAGAGCTTCAACACATTGTATTTGATAAAGTTAACAAGAAAAATGCAATTGATGTTGATTGCGATATTGCCGATGGATTGAATTTACTTTTTGATATCAATGGAGATATTATGGAATATCCAGAATATCATTTAGAACCTAAAAATAAAAAAGATTCTGTTACAATGGTAGTAATTGCTGATAGTTTTTATTGGACTATATTTGGAAAAGGCTTGTCAAATATTTTCGGGAAAAATGAATTTTGGTATTATAATCAACAGGCTTATCCCAATTCACCAGAACAACCCAAAGAGGTGAGTCAATTAAATTTTGCCGATGAAATAAATAATCATGAAGTATTTATTATTTTGAGTACCGACGCAAATCTATCAAATCTTGGATGGGGTTTTATTCAAAACTGTTGTAAATATTTTGGAATAAAATAATAGGAGTGGAGTTAGACTAAAATGATAAATAGTGGATATATTACGTTGATATTTAACAACATATAAACTATTAATTATTGCTTTTGCAATCAAATAAAGTTATTCCATATAATTGAATATCACTCAAAAAACCGCTTTTATCATCATTTTTATCAAGTAATACAGGTTCTATTCTGTAATCAATATTTCTAGTAAGTTTATTTAATAATATTGATTTACTCAAGTAATCATCAGAAATTTCATCAACTATTACAGCAATATCAATATCGCTGTTTTCGGTATAATTTCCTTTTGCAAACGAACCAAATAATATAATTTTTTCAGTTTTTAAATGCTTATTAATCAATTTTGCATATTTCTTTGAATTTTCTATAGCTTGTCTTCTATCCACTTGCATAATTCAGAGGTTTTAATTAATAATTCTTCACATTTTTTTTTACTTAATGATTTTAGTAACTTCTCTTTATAAGTTGGATACCTTGCTTCAATATTTAGTGGAACTAACGCATCTATTAAATCTAATTGTTCTTCGGAAAAGTAATTATAAATATCACAATTATATGCAAGAGTTTTTAAATTGTGAATATATGGAGGTGTTTCGTTTTTAATTTTTGTATAATACGCTTTTAATATTTTTTCTACTGCCTGATGACACATAAAACCAACATATAAATATCTTTTGCTTTTGAGCATAGCTTTAGCTGTATCTAAATCATAATATGAAATATCTAACCAATATTTAATATTTTCCTTACTCAGTAAATTCATATTTTTTTATTAATTGATTATGTAAAG
>CAZRCF010000058.1:8298-12148 GCA_964598505.1 uncultured Lentimicrobiaceae bacterium
AAATTTTGCCGATGAAATAAATAATCACGAAGTTTTTATAATATTGAGTACCGATGCAAATTTATCAAACTTTAGCTGGGGATTTATTGATAATTGTTGTAAATATTTTGGTATAAAAGAATAAGTTTAAAGTAAAACTGTAAATAATATATTTTATTTCATTTATAATTATCTAACTCTTAACATCAAGTGCATCACGTAAAGCATTGCCCAAAAGCATAAAGGCTAATACTAATAGCATAATTGCAATTCCCGGAATTATTGCCAAATAAGCATAATCGAGAATAATGTAACCATAATTTTCTTTTATCATTGTTCCCCACGATGGCATTGGTGGCTGAACTCCTAATCCTAAAAAACTCAACCCTGATTCTATTAAAATTGCAGATGCAAAATTTGATGCTGCAATTACCGAAATTGTTCCAGTTACATTTGGTAAAATATGCTTAAAAATTATTCTGAAATTGCTATATCCAAGAGCTTTACCTGCTTCAACAAATTCTTTTTCGCGTATGCTTAATACCTGTCCACGAACCACACGAGCTACATCAACCCACATTGTTAAGCCTATAGCTATAAAAACTTGCCAAAATCCTTTGCCTAATGCAAAACTTATTGCAATTACAAGTAATAAAGATGGTATCGACCATACTACATTTATAAACCACATTAATAATTCGTCAACCCAGCCTCTGTAATATCCTGCAATTGCACCCAAAAAAGTTCCAATTATTAAAGCTATGCTTACCGAAATCAACCCAACAGAAAAACTAACTCTTGACCCAATAATAAGCTGGCTTAACACATCGCGACCATACCTGTCAGTTCCTAGTAAAAATGTTTTGTTTTCAATTGCCTCTTCCTCAATTCGTTTTTGTAATTTATTAATATCTTCATAATGTTTTTTACCATCTATTGTGCTAAAATTTAATTTATTATCCGCTCTAACTATTTGTTTGTTATTATCAATAGAAAATAAAACATCAGCAATATTAAAATCCTTAGTATTAAAAGGTGTTTCGGCTTTAATTAATTCTATTCCAACAGAATCACTTTTAAAATAGTAGTTTTCAATAGGATAAAAATCATATTCTTCTGGTTTACCGCTGATTAAAATGTTTAGAAAAGACTTTTTTTCAATATTATTATTTCTTTTAACTTTTAACATTTTAAATGTTGTGCCGGGTTTTGAAAGCGAAATTTCCAACAATTGACGGTTTGAGTATGGACTATTATCTGGAGAAATTAAATAACCCAAAGTGGCAATAATAAAAATAAATACAATAAATATTAAAGAAAACATTCCAAGTTTATCGTGCTTAAAGCTTTTCCATGTTATAGCATTAAGCGATAGAGATTTAAAATCTTTTTTGTTTTTTTTGAATATTCTCATTTTATTGTATTTGCTTCAACAAAGTTAGCAAAAATGATGACTTTTGATAAATAAATGATGATTTTATCTGTAATTCTGCATAAATTAAATACTTTTGCATAGAAATGTTAAACAAAATATAATGAAAAAGTTATTTCTTCTTATATCATTTTTACTATTTTATAATTTTCATTTATATTCTCAGCAAATTGATTCAGTAGAGTCGGTAAATTTATTATGTAAATTGATACAAATAAAATCAATATCGGGTGATGAGAAATTTATTTTTGAATATCTTGTGAATTGGTGTAATGATAAAGATTTAAATACTGAAATACTTACTAATTGCGATTCCTCGTATAATTTTATTACTACCCTATATCCATTATCGAGTAACAAACCATTAGTTCTTTTTACTGCTCATTTAGATGTTGTTCCAGCTGATACCGATATGTGGATTTATCCACCTTTTTCTGGAATTATTGCCGATAGTTGTATTTGGGGACGAGGCGCTATTGACGATAAAGGTCCCTTAACAATGCAATTAATAGCATTGTCATCTTTTACAAAAAGCAATAAAAACATTGATTTACCTTACAATATTGGTGTTTTAGCTGTTTCGGGCGAAGAAGTTGGGGGAATAAACGGTTCTTTTATTGTTGCAAATAATTATTTAAAAAAAATTAATCCAGTTGTTGTTTTTGGCGAAGGAGGTTCGGGTTTGCAAAATGTGATTCCTTCATACCCCGAAAAAATTGTTTTTGGTATTTCAATTGCCGAAAAAGTACCATTATGGTTAAAAATTGAGGCTAAAACTCGTTCAAAAGGGCATAGTGCATCAACTAATGAACTTTATGCAAGTAAAAATTTACTAAAAGCTCTAATGGACATTGTTGATACTCCTCGTCCAATAAAATTTGATCGAATTACCAAAAAAATGCTTAAAGAATTAGGTAGGATGGAGGGAGGAGTTAAAGGGTTTGTGATAAAAAATTCAGGCTCATGGTTGTTTTGGCCCTTTGTAAAATCTTATTTTCTCGAAGGTGGTGCTTTTAATTCGCTCGTTAGCGACACTTATAATATTACAGAAATAAATACTATAAAATCGCCCACAAATGCTATTCCTCAACAAGCTTATGCATATTTAGATTGCCGTTTATTACCTGGCACTTCGGTAAAACTTTTTCTTATGAAATTAAAGCTTATTGCAGGAAATAAAGTAACGATTTCAATAGTGTATCAAGGTACTGATGCTAAGCCTTCTTCGCCGGATATTTATTTTGATATTATGGCTAATTCAATTTGTAAAGTATTTCCAAATACTGAAGTGCAACCAATTTTATTTCCTGCATCAACTGATAATAATACTTATAGAGCATTGGGTTATAATGTTTTTGGTATTACACCTATGTTGATGAATAATGAATTAGTAGAAACTGTGCATAATTCAAATGAACGTATGCCAATTAAAGAATTAATTAATGGTATAAAAGTATATTATAATTTTATTGAAACTATTCAGAAAAAATAAAATATAAAATAAATCATTCTATCTTTTTTTGCTAAATAATTCAGCAATTTTTACAATAACATTTACAGCTTTTTCCATCGATTGTAATGGAATAAATTCAAATTTTCCATGAAAATTATGACCACCGGTAAAAATATTAGGACAAGGCAGCCCCATATAAGATAATCGTGCACCATCAGTTCCGCCACGTATTGGTTTTACAATAGGAGTTATATTACACAATTCCATTGCTTTACGTGCAGTTTTAACAATATAAAAGTGTGGCTCTACCATTTCTCGCATATTTCGATATTGATCGGTAATTTCAATTTTTACTATACTTTGCGAGTATTTTTGATTAATTTTTTTTGCAATATCTGCAAAATTTAATTTCATTTCTTCAAATTTTTTGTTGTCGTGTTCGCGAATAATGTACTCAATAGTAGCATTTTCAACACTACAATTCATTTTAGTTAAATGATAAAAACCTTCGTAACCGCTTGTAAATTCAGGTCTCATTTTATCGGGAAGCATTGCGTTAAATTCAATAGAAACAAGCGAGGCATTAATCATTTTATCTTTTGCATATCCAGGGTGTATATTTCTTCCTTGAATATATACTTTTCCGCTTGCAGCATTAAAGTTTTCGTATTCAAGTTCGCCAATTGCTCCACCATCAACAGTATAAGCAAAATCGGCTCCAAATTTAGCTACATCAAAATTATCAACTCCACGACCAACTTCTTCGTCGGGAGTAAATGCTATACGAATTTTTCCATGTTTAATTTCAGGATTTGCAATTAAAAACCGCATTGCTTCAATTATTTCTACAACTCCCGCTTTATCATCGGCTCCAAGTAATGTAGTTCCGTCTGTTGTAATTATTGTTTTTCCAATATAATTTTTAATTTCCGGAAAATCATCTGTTTTTAAAATAATATCATTTTCTATATTTAATACTATATCTT
>CAZRCF010000059.1:0-11913 GCA_964598505.1 uncultured Lentimicrobiaceae bacterium
TAGGAAATATTGCAGCATCAGCAACACGAATATACCTAACACCCTCTGTTTTAATCACGTATTGTTTTAAATTATAAATTGCTTTTGAAGCACAAAAAGCAAGAGAGTCTTGAGCAGGATGAACAGAAATTAATTCATTTCCGGTTGAAACCATTTCAATTAATTTACGGATTGGATTAACATTTGTTTCAATGTTTTTAAAAGGATCGTCATAAACAACAGAAATTTCGTCTGAATTCATATTCCAAAAGAAATTCTTACAATGGGTAATATACTGATTAATAGGGAATTCTAATAGTGATGCAGTTCCGTTGGATACAAAATTACCTGTACGCTTTTCAAAATCAATATGGGCATTATAGTTATTGGTTTTAATAGCCAAGTCATCGTAATCATAAGATTTCAAGCGGAAATTTGAAGTATCGGCTTTAATTTCATGATGCAATAGTTTTAATCTTTTTGATTCTAATTGAGCATTAGCAAAATCAATTTTTCCACTGGCAAAAGTTCCATTAGGAGTAATTTCTATATTACCAACTAAGTGCTCATCTTTAAATATTTTAAGTGGTTTTTCAATACTTTCTATCAACATTTTATCACTATATGGTTTCCAATTAACTGTAAGATTTCTACCTCTAACTGTAGGGTACTGTATTCCAGCTTCTTGCTCCTGAATAGTATGCTCATCAAAAACACCTTTTGCCGAATCGGGGAAAAACACCATATTATTTGTTGTGCTGGTAGATGTTAAATATTTTAAAGTCCCAAAACCACGTAATCCTTTATTACTCAAATCTATAGTGTTGTAAAATGTTCCTTTATCCCCATAAATTGACATACCACTTTCATCGGTATTATGAACAAACCCAAGCGAATAATCGGGACGAACTTTCAAGGGTTTTGTAATATCATTAAAAATTCCTGCCGAAACTAAATATCCGTTAAATTCAATATCATCGGTGTTAAAATCGTCAAGTTGGATAATATTAAAAGGATTTACTTTATAATAAAATTTTTCTTTTTTATAAGCACCGTTATAAATATGTGGCTTATTATAATACACCAATCCCTGTGTTGTTGAACTGAATTTTGGATACTCGGGGTATGATTTTGCTCCCGATTTATTATTAGGTTCGTCAATTTCCAGAACACCTTTAACGTCTTCGATAGAACTGCCAACTCTTACTAACGGATATTCGCCCTCTCTACTTATTACGCCTTTTTTGTTTTCAACAAAGAATGAAATTGAGTCGATAACAGTCATATCTAATTTAAAATTAGTATAATTAAAATCACATTTTTTAGCGTAAAAATCAAATAATCCCGCTTCAATTTTTCCCGAAAACTCAAAACTTCTGTTTTTCTTTAATGTAATTTTGCCATAAGCCGGATAAATATTAACTATTTGTGAGTCGCTTAAAAAAATTGCATCAATACCATTTATTTGTAAGTCATAATTTAACAAACTAAGTCTTGCATTTTCTTTTCCTTTAACTTTTGAAACAAATCGAATAATATCGTAATCCTTTTTTTTCTGTTCCGATAAAATAAAATTTCGAAGTCGAGGTTTAACTGTAACATTACTATTATCAACATTATACTCCAGAAACCCTAATATTGCCAATTGAAAAACAAACGATTTCACATCTTCAACTGAATAGCCGTAATACTTAACTAAATCTGATAGTTTTGCAACATTGGTTTTTCTATCATTAAAAAATTTATTTAATTTTAAAACAGGATTTTTGTCGTTGTAACCTTTTACGGAATTTAATCTTTGAGCATCAAAAAAATCTTCCGATTCGAATATTGCTTCACTAACATCACCAGGTCCCGGAAGCATTTTAAAATCGAAAAATGCTTCATCGGTTTTCCAGTAAAGTGCCTCAAAATACATATCCATTTTATGATAAGTATTAAAGAATGGTCCTTTGGAAATACCTTCATTAAGTCGCATTAAAATAAGCTGTTTGGCTTTTTCATCAAACCTAAAGCTAATTGCAGGATGCGAAATAGTATCATTATCAATTAAAATTACCACTCTACAATAACTTGAACTAACAAAGTCTTTTTTAAGGTATATTTCCTGACTTCCAATAGTGATAAATTGTTTGCCATTTCGTTTAAAAACTAATTTTGCATCGTTATTTTCATCACCGGAGCCAATAAATTTCATTCCTCGCATTTCAATTCCACCTTCAAAATCTATATTTGGGAAATAATTGTTTAAAGTAATATTCTTACCATAAGAAATAAAGCGAGGATATGTAGCATTATCTTCTGTAGCTCTTAATGTTGCTTTATCAATAAATCGTCCTTTAATTGGCTTGGTAAAATAATTACTGTTATAATACAAAACAGAATCTGCCTCAATAGTTGGTTTACGAAGCGTTATATTTGATTTTATAATTTCAACATAAACCTTTGCCGGGTCAAGATTTACACGTTCCCATGTAATTTTTCCACCGGTTAGTTGTGCTAACGAATTTGTTGGATAATATATAACCTTTGTTCCAATTATTACAGTGCTGTCGGAGTATGCCTTACCTATTAAATCGCCTTTTTCAAAAATAATTTTTGGTATCGAATCGAAATCAAACCTGTATTTTTTTGCTGTTGAATACCAAATTGATTGATTTGATTTGTTTATATTGCCATTTACTAATAGTTCGCTACAATCTTCAATATAATCGGAATATTTGGCAATAGTTTTATCAACTACCGATTCTAAACTTTTAATCCACATTTTAAAACTAATTTCGTCTTGCGAACTTTTGGTAAAAGCCATAAATGTATTAATATAGTTTTCGAAATGAGGATATGGTCGCATTTTTTTATTTAACATCAAATTTGCAATACGGATAAAATTATCTTTTTGAAAAGCACTTATCGATGGCGAAATCCAATATAATTCAAAAGCAACGCAAAACTTATCCGATTTTTCTTTGGTTTCTTTATCGTTAGTTTTAAACAACTCTTTTACCTCAGCAACCGTTTTTTGGGGGTCTTTAGAAAAGTTTTTTAAATTCTGTGATGTAATTACTGTTATATTTAAAAACAAGAAAATACTAAGAAAAAGTTTTTTATACATATCAATTTTTGTTTTTTATTACTATAATAAATTTGTTTTTTTGCTAATTGTCTTTTACCTCAATAGACCGTTTTTACGCAATGTTTTATAAATTCCTGCAATATTTTTTGGTATATTGAACCTTATTAGTTTGGCTAAAGCCAATATGTATTTCATTTTTTGAGGAATGGGCTAAAGCCACATTCCTATTATATTTGACATTTTGAATCCCCTCCAGATTTTGAAATCCCTCCAGATTTATCTGGAGGATAAATAAATTCATCATATTCTTCTTGATATGTTTTCTTTTTGTGATGCTCTTCCTAATTTTTTATATAATCTCTAACATTATCTATTATTGATTCCGAAACAGAGACAGCAAAATACTCATCTTGCCATTCAAATTTTTCTTTTGTTAAACAATTCTTATTTATCCAAAATGAAGATTCCCCCTTTATTAATTGCATTGTTTTTTGAATTGTTTGGTCAACACCCATTGAAATTAAACAATGACAATGGTCGGAATAACCATTAACAAAATCAATAAAGATGCCTTTCTCTTTCGCGTTTTCTCTGATGTGATTCCAAATCTTTAATCGCAATTCTTTTGAATTTAAAAATGGGTATCTGTTTTTGGTACTCCAAACAAAATGTATGTAAACTTTTACAAAAGGCATTATGCAATATTTTTATATAATTTGTTTTCTAATTGTTAAAGGATTTTATGTTATTCCTCACGACAGTCAAACACTTTAATTATTTCCTATTAAATACCATTACTATTTTCTTTTTTTCGCTCAAAAATACAACAAAAATAAAAACAAACATTAATACTGTATTTAACGCAAGTTTGGGCAATAATAGTGTAAATGGGTTAAACAAACTGCCCACATACAACACAACTGCCAAAATAAAGAAACCCAGAACTCTTTTTAAATCGTATTTTACATAATAATATTTTTGTCCGAGTAAGTAAGAAAGAATCATCATAATAAAATAACAAATAAATGTAGCCCAAGCCGAACCAACATAACCAAAAACAGGAATTAATGCGTAGTTTAAAGCTAATGTTATTGCAGCTCCAATAAGCGTAATATATGCTCCAAATCGGGTTTGTCCTGTAAGTTTATACCAAATAGAAAGATTGTAAAATACTCCCAGAAAAAGGTTCCCAAGCAACAATATAGGCACTATGCCTATTCCTTCGCGAAATTTTTCACCTACAAAATACTGTGCAATATCCATATAAAGCATTATTGCCAAAAAAATAAACGAGCAAGCAATTACGAAGTAAGTCATTACATTTGAATACGTTTGCTTTGCATCGCTATCTTTATATTTTGAAAAGAAAAATGGCTCAGCTGCATACTTAAATGCTTGAATAAAAATGGTCATCATAATTGAAATTTTATAGCATGCTCCGTATATTCCTATCTGAGAATCTGCACTATCGGGTGATAAAGGTAAAAGTGCTTTTAGTAAAACTCTATCCATAGTTTCGTTTACAATTGCTGCCAAACCTAAAATTAATAATGGAAAAGCATAATAAATCATATTTTTCCACAAATACCAACTAAAACTAATTCGGTGAATATGAATTTCGGAAAAAAGAAAGATTAATGTAATTCCGCTTGCAATAAGATTTGAAATAAAAATATAACCTATTCCAATATTTTTATCATAAATAATGTTTATTAAATCGGGCAAAATATTTTTTTCTAACATCCAAGGACAAGCAAACAAAAAGAAAAGTACAAAAACAATATTTGAAGCAATATTTAAAATTTTAATAAAAGCAAATTTCAAAGGACGATTTTGTGCTCTTAATCGAGCAAAAGGAATAACACATAACGCATCAAATGCAATAATAAGAGCAAACCATACAATATAATCGGGATGTTGGCTATAACCAACAAAATTTGCAACATTTTGCTGAAAATAAAACATTCCGAAAAGAAATAAAACCGAAGTGATAAAAATTGAAATTAAAGAAGTTCCGTAAACTTTGTTTTTTTGGTTATCTTCTGCCTGCTCGTTAAATCTAAAAAAAGCAGTTTCCATTCCATACGACATCAATACATTTAATAAAGACACCCAAGCATATAAAATACTTACAATGCCATATTCGTTTAGCGGAAATATATATGTGTAAATTGGAACTAAAAGGTAGTTTAAAACTCTTCCTATTATGGTTGTACCGCCATAAATAAAGGTTTGATTTGCTAATTTTTTTAATGAACTCAATTTTTTGTTTTTAAAATTTAATAACGAAAAAATCTAAATTTTAATATATTGACAAGTCGTTTTTTACCTGTGTTTCTTTTTTTACCTTGCACCGTTTACCGTTCACCTTGTACAATGTAACATTCTTCTAATGTTTAAAATGTCTAATTCCTGTAATAACCATTGATATATCATTTTCATTACAATAATTTACTGTATCAATGTCTCGAATTGAACCGCCGGGGTGAATTACAGATTTTATTCCGACTTTATGAGCTATTTCAACGCAATCGGCAAATGGAAAAAACGCATCTGAAGCCATAACTGCACCATTCAAATCGAAACCAAAACGTTTTGCTTTATCAATAGCCTGATTTAAAGCATCTACTCTTGATGTTTGACCCATTCCGCTGGAAATCATCTGTTTGTTTTTTGCTAAAACAATGGCATTTGATTTGGTGTGTTTAACTATTTTGGCTGCAAATAACAGGTCTTCAATTTCCGAAGAAGAAGGCTTTTTATTTGTAGCTATTTTCAAATCTTCATTAGTTTCAGTTTTAATATCTTTATCCTGAACTAAAACTCCATTTAATAACGAACGAAATTGTTTTGTGCTGTTTTTAAATTCATTGCGTTTCAAAATAATTCTGTTTTTCTTACCTATTAATAAATTGAGAGCTTCGTCTGTATATTCAGGAGCAATAATTATTTCAAAAAATAGATCATTTATTGCTTTTGCAGCTTCAATTTCAATTATGCGATTAGAAATAATTACACCACCATAAGCAGAAATAGGGTCAGAGGCTAAAGCTGCATTCCAAGCCGTTTTAATATTTTCGGCACAAGCAATTCCACAAGCATTATTATGTTTTAAAATTGCTAAAGTTGGCATTTCAAATTCATCAATTAAGCTTACAGCTGCATCGATATCAAGTAAATTATTATAAGAAACTTCTTTACCGTTTAATTTTGAAAATATTGCATCGAAATCGCCAAAAAACTCTCCTTTTTGATGTGGGTTTTCGCCATAGCGTAATGGCATTGATTGCGAGCGACTCTCTTTAAAACTCGAAATTTGAGTTTCTTTATTAAAATAGTTAAAAATTGCCGAATCGTAATGCGATGAAACATTAAATGCTTGAGCAGCAAAATATTGACGATCGTTTAATGATGTAAATCCATCATTTTTTGTAAATATTTCTAAAAATTGATTGTATAATGTTGATGAAGAAATACATACAACATCGGTGTAGTTTTTTGCAGCAGCTCTAATTAACGAAATACCGCCAATATCAATCTTTTCAATAATTTCAGCTTTATTATCTGTTTTGGCAACAGTTTCTTCAAATGGATATAAATCGACAATTACCAAGTCTATTTCTGGTATTTGATAATCAACCATTTGCTTAATATCTTCTTTGTTTGAACGACGACTTAAAATTCCTCCAAAAACTTTTGGATGTAAGGTTTTTACACGTCCACCTAAAATTGAAGGGTAACCGGTAAGCGATTCTACACTTTTTGGCTCAATTCCAAGTTTTTTTATAAAATCGTAAGTTCCACCGGTGGAATAAATTTGAACTTTTTGTTCATTCAATTTTCTAACAATTTCTTCTAATCCATCTTTGTAATAAACCGAGATTAAAGCACTTTTTATCTTTTTCAACATGTATTTTTGTGTTTATTTCGAAAAAATGATTTTTATTTATCAATTTTTGATTACTTTTATCAATTACAAAAGTAAAAAAAATACCGACAAATCAAAAACTTATGTTATTACTAAGATTAATAAGAGAAAGCTACCTGTTTGCGATTCAGGCAATTATAGTTAATAAGCTACGTACTATTTTAACTTTATTAGGAATTACTATTGGAATATTTTCAATTATTTTGGTATTTACTGTGGTCGATTCTTTAAAAAGCAAAATAAATGATAGCATTGCTTCGTTAGGAAGCAACGTTTTGTATATTCAGAAATGGCCTTGGGAATTTGGGTCCGACTATCCTTGGTGGAAATATTTAAGTCGTCCGGTACCAAAATTTGATGAGTTAGAAAAAATTAAAGAGCGCTCGCAACTTGGCGAATATTACTCATATATTATGTCTGTATCTAAAACTATTCAAGCCGGAACAAATTCATTAGAAAACACTTCTGTTGTTGGTGTTTCAAACGATTATGATAAAACATGGTCATTCTCAATAGCTGAAGGAAGATTTTTATCACAAACAGAGTTGCTTACAGGTCAAAACAAAGTTGTAATAGGAAGTGAAATTGCTTCAACACTTTTTCCAAGCGTATCACCAATTGGGAAATTTATTAAAATTTGGGGATCAAATATTGAAGTTGTTGGCATTTTTGAGAAAACCGGAGAAAGCATTTTTGAAAATAGCTCTGATAAACAAGTAGTTGTTCCAGCCAAATATGCTTATAATTTTGAAGAATTGGTAAGCGATAATGTAAATCCACTTATAGCAGTAAGACCTAAGGCGGGCATTAGCAATGATGAACTTAGGGCTGAACTTCGAGGTATAATGAGATCAATAAGAAAAATTAAACCAACAGCTGAAGATAATTTTGCAATCAACGAATCGAATATGATTAGCAAGGGATTTGAACCAATATTTGCTGTTGTTTCAATTGCAGGTTGGTTTATTGGAATCTTTTCACTTTTAATTGGTGGTTTTGGAATTGCAAATATAATGTTTGTATCAGTTTTAGAACGTACAAATCAAATTGGTATTCAAAAAGCAATAGGAGCTAAACGATATTTTATCTTATTACAATTCTTATTTGAAGCTGTATTTTTATCAATAATTGGTGGAATAATTGGATTATTGCTAATTTTAATTATCACATTAATTGTTACATATATAGTCGGTTTTTCAATTTCGCTAACATTAGGAAATATTATTTTGGGAATATCCGTTTCATTTATTATTGGCGTTTTAGCTGGTATAATTCCTGCTATTTCAGCATCAAAACTTGATCCGGTTGAGGCTATTAGGCAAGGCAATTAGTATATGTTTATGTAGTTTTACGTCAGCTTTTGCATTCCAAATATCTCTTTTGTAATGCTGATGTAGGAAGCATTTCATTCAATAGAGATTCTTCGCTATGGCTCAGAATGACAAAATATACACTTGGGTATTGACGTAACACTGAACTTGTGGAAGTGTGTATTTTTATAATGGGGGCTTCGACAAGCTCAGCCTGACAAAATTGTGGTGAAATTTCTCACTATCGTTCGGAATGACAATGCAAACTATACAGCATAATAAGTATATTTCACAGTTATATTGCAAGCACTATTTAAGGCTTTACACAGCTGTTTTTATTAATTGAAATTGTTTTTAACAACATTTCTCCTATCCCTATTCTATAACCTGTAGAATGAAACAACAAATATCCGGCATTACTAAAAAGCAAAGTTATTGGATAATCAATTTTTAATGAAATTGTTTTTATTATTTTGTCCTGTATTTGATTATTATAATCAACAGCAAAATAAGTATTTGTAGGCAAACCACTTTTATCTGCTTGAAATGCAGATGTTAAATTTGTTTGCGGAACAATAATTAATAGTGAACCGCCCCAATATTCAAACTCCGATTTTAATAGTTTTATATCATTTATAACATGCCGTGTAGGCTCTTTTGCAGGATCGATAAAAATAATTACCAACCCTTTATCCTGCAGCTTTTGTTGGAAATTGAATTTTTGATTATCGGTAGTAAAAAATTCTTCCGAAAAACTTATCTGTACTTTTTTTTCAGTATCTGCTTTTGGTTCGCGTATTGATATTTTTATCTCTTTAATTTCATCTGTTTTCAATTCAAAAAATTGGTTTGTTGTGAGCACAGAACCATCATTTTGCCTATTACCTGTAATTACTTGATAAATTCCTGGTTTTAGCTCTAATTTTATTGGAAATTCTTTTACCAAAGGGTTATTTTCATAATCGAGAGTATTAAAATCACCATTTTCAAATTGTGAAATTGTGAAATGTGTGTAATATTGAGGTTTAGTGATATTTGCTGAATCGTTTTTTAATATTAGAATACTTTTGTTATTTACTATTGTTTTTTTACTATTAAAATAGACACCAATCCACCTATTATCAGAAAAATATTGCGGTAATCGAGTTGCAAGATCCATTCGGGCAGGAATTCCTATTGACTTACAAATAGCTACAAAACAGATATTTAATGAATGAATATCGGCATAACCTAATTTATAAACTCCTTCGGGCGAAATTGGGCAACGCGAATGATTTTCATCTGATAATTTGATTTTTAACTGCAAATCTTTTTTTAACAATTCGGGATTTTTTTGATAAACAAGTTTTTTTGAAGAAGGAATTTGTTGTTGAAAATAACAACGCCAATCGGAAATAAGCTCGTTGCAGATTCTTGTCGATAAAATTCCTTCTTCGTAAATATTGTAAGGAAATTTATTAGAAAGTTGATTTTGAGGTATAATATGTATTAAATGAGATGTCAATAAATTTGCTTTTGTATCTCGTAAATCTTTATCGGCTAAGCATTTAAGAAATGAGAAAAGGATTTTGTTTTGCCCATTCTCATTAATAAACTGAACTATTTCTCTCCAATTGCCTTCACTTTTTTGAATAAAAAACCAAACAGAGTCTTTTGACAGACTGTTTTTTTGAGCAATTTCATCGGAAATATTTTTGGTACAATAAGTATTCATATATTTTGTACGAACCGAATCTTCAAATTGTAAACGAACTGTGTTTTCTTTTGCTTTGTAGTTGGTTACCGATGCTGCAAAACGCTCAATTGGTGGAAAAACATCAACAAAACTTACTGTATTTAATTTATGCTTTGGCAATAACGATATAACAACTGTATCAACTTCTTGAACACTAATTTTTTTGTAGCCATAACTATTTCCATCGGTTGCCCAAATTAACAAATCGCCCAATCCGGTTGTTAATGAGGCTATTCCGTTATTATCTGTGTTTTTTTCGGCAATAGTATAAAATTCAGCATAATTGTATAATTTGAATTTTACTTTACAATTTTTTGCAATTTGTCCTTTATTATCAAGTGTTTTTACAAATATACTTTTAGTGTTAGCATAATTTTGTAAAACATTAATTTTTGTATAGTTCTTATCTCGGAGCAAAACTTCTTCGTTACCTTGATAATTTCCAATAACATTTGTATGAACTATCATTGTACGCTTAGCAGGTTGAGCAAACCAGCCCATATTTAATTCCGGTTCGGGTTCGCAAGCACCCAAAAAATACCATAAGCCGTCAACCCAAACCTCAACCCAAGCGTGATTATCATCGGTATGAGCCCAGCGTGGCGTATAACATTGACGTGCAGGAATACCAACCGAGCGCAAAGCTGTAACTGCAAAAGTTGATTCTTCGCCACAACGACCATAAGCACTTAAAATAGTTGCTAATGGCGATGAAGTACGTTCATCGGAGCCTCGATAAGCAACTTTTTCGTGACACCAATGGTTAACCTCCAAAGCTGCCTGGTACATTATTAATCCTTTAATTCGAGGAGATAATTCATTTAAAAAAAGTTCCCGTGCAGTATCCAAATTTTCATTATTTATTCGGGGTGGTAAAACAAAATGGCGAAAAATATATTCCGGAATTTGATTTCCCCACGAAAAGATTTCTTTGGCTTTAAACGATGCGTTTACTTGTGTTAAATAATAATCAAAATCCTGCTCAACAATATCATTTAACGACATGTAGGCATATAAAAACTTTAATGCTTCTATCTGCTTTTGAGTAAGATTTTTTATATTATTTTCGGCAAAAGCTGTTTTAATTTCTTTAAACTGATTTTTTCGTTGCTCAAACTTTTCAAAAACTGTTTTTCGATAATTGCTATCGGTTATAAAATGCTGTGAAAAAGCACTTTTTATAAAAAAACACAATAAAATTGTTACAAATAACGCTCGTTTCATATTTTATTAATTATATCTCTAATTTCTTTAATAATATTTTTGTCAATTGATGGTATTGAAAATTCTGAAACAATCTTATTTCCCATTGAAACGCCATTTTTGCGAAATTCCATAGCGCTATCTTTTTTCATTTTTGCAGTTGTGTGAACTTCAACCACTTTTGTTTGTGCTATTATTTTATTAACATTTTTTGCTTTAACTCCGGCACCGGCAATTATCGATATCCGATTGTTCGATTGAATAACTAATTTTTTTATAACCGCAATTCCTTTTTCGGCATTTTCGGCTTGCCCCGATGTTAATAATTTGCTGCAACCTGCTGTAATTATATCTTCTAATCCCTGAAAGGAATTTTTACATAAATCAAAAGCACGATTAAATGTAACTTGCATTGGTTTTGCAAACTCACAAACTTTTCGAGTTCGCTCAACATCGATATTTCCATTCGGAAGTAAAAACCCAATTACAATTCCATCTAATCCTAATACTTTAGCTTGAGCGATATCGGTTAAAATTGTTTGAAATTCATCTTCAGAATATAAAAAATCGCCACTACGCGGACGAATTAAAGCAAATATTGGAATTGATAAATATTTTTTTGATAAATCCATTAATCCCCACGAAGGAGTTAATCCACCCAATTCGATAGCCGAGCATAGCTCAA
>CAZRCF010000060.1:0-97 GCA_964598505.1 uncultured Lentimicrobiaceae bacterium
CGCTATGGCTCAGAATGACAAAATTTTATAGATATGACTTACTATCGTTCGGAATTGCAAAGCAAACTATACAGGATAAAAATTATATTTCAAATTT
>CAZRCF010000060.1:107-11791 GCA_964598505.1 uncultured Lentimicrobiaceae bacterium
ATTGAACCAGAAAGAATACATACGATTGAAATGAATTATATTTCAAATTTTTCTTGTAGGTACTAATTAAGATATACAAATAAATAAGGAGTGAAAAACTTCACCCCTTATTTATTTTTGAAAAACATTATTAACGAAACTAAGAACTCTATTTATTATTAGCTTTATATAATCGGTTTGATTTTCTGCGTTTTAACCTAACTTTCATGCTGTAAGCAATTAAGTACATTGCAGGAACAAAAATTAATGTAAGGAAAGTTGCAAAACTTAATCCAAAAATAATTGTCCATGCCAACGAGCCAAAGAAAGCTACATTATCGCCACCAAAATGTATATGTGGATTTAATTCGGTAAACAGGGTTGCAAAGTTTATATTAAACCCAATTGCTAATGGCACTAACCCTAAAATTGTAGCCGAAGCGGTTAATAACACAGGAGTAATACGAGTTTTACCGGCTTGTATAATAGCTTCACGAGTTTTCATTCCACGTTCTTTAAGTACATCGGTAAACTCAACCAACAAAATACCATTACGAACCACAATACCTGCTAATGCTACCACTCCCATACCAGTCATAATAATTGATATTGGCATATCGAAAATTATAAAACCGAGCAAAACTCCAATAATACTAAAAAATACTTCGCTAAAAATTATAATAGGTTTGCTTATCGAATTAAATTGAGTAATTAAAATAAACATAATTAAAAATATCGACAGTAACATCGCTTTACCTAAGAATCCCATTGATTCTTGTTGATCGTCTTGCTCGCCAGTAAGTTTAATTTCTATATCATCTTTTTTATCAAATTTTGGAATGTTTTTATTGATTTTTGCAACTATTTCGTTTGCATTATAATCGGTTAAAACATTAGATGAGATTGTAATTACACGTTTTAAATTTTTACGAGTAATACCACCATAAGCATTTTCGTATTTTATTTTAGCAACAGACGATAATGGTATTTGACGTAATAAACCTGTATTCATATCACGGAAAGTAATAATAAGGTTTAAAATTCTATCAATATTTTTTCGTTGATCTTCCTGATAGCGTAATTGTATTGGAAATTGATCTTCGCCATCACGATATTTTGAAATTTCTTTTCCAAAAACAGCATTTCTTATTTCCATTCCTATTTGTCCGGTTGAAATTCCAAAATGGTTTGCTCTTTCACGATCAATATCAACTATTAATTCGGGTTTCCCATTATTGAAATTCGATTTAAGCTCTTCAATGCCTGGAATTTTCAATCCATCAATAAATGTTATAAAATCATTAGAAGTTTTAATTAATTCATCAATATTTTCACCACTAATTTCAATATTAATAGGTTTACCAGTTGGAGGACCATTTTTATTTTGGTCAACAGTAATTTCCACACCTGGAATTCCTTTAACTGCTTCACGTATTTTATCTAAATATTCGGCTGTCGATTCACCGTTTCGTTTTGCAAATTCAACAAAAGCAACCGAAACTTTTGCCATATTTGTCGATGAGGTGTTGTTTTCAAAAGGATCTTCCGAAGCATTTACAGCTACATTTGAAATAACCGATTCTACAATAGGGTTTTTTTCGCCAATTACACTATAAACCCTATTTTCAACAATTTTCGTAATCGAATCGGTTTTAGCTAAATCGGTTCCAACAGGCATTTTAACAAAAGCGTATATAAAATTTGGATCACTATCAGGGAAGAAAACCACTTTAGGTTTTGCCATTATTGTAATTATTATTGTAACTACAAACATTATAATTAATGACCATAATAATTTATAAGGACGACGACCATTTACAAAAAAACGCAATATTTTCTCGTATTTGTTCATTAATGAAGGAATAAAATGGTGTTGGAAACGGAATAAAATTTTGCGTAAATAGAACTGGTGTAACATAAAAATTATACCAATAAAGATAGAAAAATTTGCAATACCGGGTAATCTAAAAATATGAAATAAAACACCAATTCCAGCAAAAATGCTTGTAATTATCCATACTTTCTTTTTACTGAAATGATGGTCTTCATCGTCTTCGTGTTTCATAAACGAAACTGCAAATACTGGGTTAAATACATAAGCAACAATTAGCGAAGCAAACAGTGTAATAATAAGTGTTACAGGAATAAAATACATAAATTGACCTACAATTCCGGGCCAAAAGGCTAAGGGGAAAAATGGAGCTAATGTGGTTAATGTTCCCGACAGAATTGGCACAAATACTTCACCTGCCGCATATTTTGCCGACTGTTTAATGTCGTATTTACCTTTATTTTGCTTAAATATTCGATGTGTATTTTCAATAACCACAATAGCATCGTCGACTACAATTCCTAATGCAAAAATAAAAGCAAACATAACTAACATATTCATAGTAAAACCAATTCCAGGCATTACAATATAAGCAATTGCCATTGATAATGGCACCGAAAGACCTACAAACAAAGCGTTGGTTAATCCCATAAAAAACATTAAAACTATTGTAACCAAAATAAAACCAATAATTATTGTATTATTCAAATCGTTTAAAGTAGTGCGAGTAAATACCGACATATCGCCAGATATATTAACATTTAATTGTGATGGAAATTTATCTTTCTTTAAATTATCAACTATAACTTTTATTTTATCAGATGCTTCTAAAAGATTTTCACCACTTTTTTTAACAACATTTAAGGTAATAACATTTTTTCTATCAAGAGTAGCGTAGCTTTCCCTTTCTTTAAACCCGTCAACAATTTCTGCAATATCTTTCAAATATGTTAAAGCACCACTTGATGATTTTATTACAATGTTTTTAATAACATCCATGTTTTTAAATTCACCAGTTACGCGAATACTTCGCTTCATACCTTGCATTTCAATTGAACCGCCGGAAATTGTAAGGTTTTCGCTTGCAATAGCACGGTCAATATCCGAAAGAGAAACACTTGCAGCTTGCATTTTATACATATCTACATTAATCTGTATTTCCCTATCTAATGCTCCTACAATATCAACGCGTGTTATCTCTTTCAACGATTCTATCTCATCTTGCATTTGATCGGCATATCTTTTAAGCTTGTCTAATTCAAAATCGCCAGAAATATTGATATACATAATTGGAATTTCCGATAAATCAATTTCCATTACCGAAGGATCTTTAAGTAAATCGTTTGGTAAATCAGGTTTCGATTTATCTACCGCATCTTTTACTTTTTGTTTTGCATCGGAAATTTCCATATCGGTATTAAACTCAACAATAATTGATGAAAAATCTTGAATTGAATTACTTGTGATTTTTTTAACACCATTTATTGATTTCAAGTTTTTCTCAATTGGACGAGTAACCAAATTTTCCATATCGGTAGGCGAAGTACCTGGATATATTGTAGTTACAACCATTTGTGGTATTACTAATTCCGGAAACTGTTCTTTTGGAATAGATTGATAATTTAACATTCCGAAGATAGCTATGATAACCGATAAAACATAAATACTTGTTTTATTATCGATAGACCAGCTTGTTCCGAAAAATTCTTTTAACTTTTCTTTTTTCATTTTCGTGATATTTTTATTTTAAAATTTATACTTTTAATAATATTGTTATTTATGATTTGATTTTTTTACCACTAAGGCACTAAGTTCACTGAGTTACACTAAGATTTTTTTATTTTTTATTTTTCCGTTTTCTCCGTATCTCCGTGTTAATAATTTCTTTAGTATTTCAAACACACAATATTATTTTAAAGTAGATCCAAGTTGTATTGGTTTGCCATCTTCTAAATCCTGAAACCCTGTAACAATAATCTGATCACCTTCTTTTAAACCATCTGTAATTTCAACGTTTCCGTTATAATCTAATCCAGTTTTAATAATTCGTTTTTTTGCAATAGTATTATTTTCGGCAACAAAAACAAATTGTCCGGCAGCATCTTTTTGAATAATATTAACCGGTAACACAACAGTTTTTGGGTTTTTATAGTCATTAATTTTAACTAAAGCTATCATATTAGCACGAAACTCCATTTTGCCAGAACTAACACGAGATTCAATTGAAAATGTTCTATTTATAGGATTTATATATTTGCTTGAAAAAGAGATAATTGTTTCAATTTCTTCGTTATAATCGGGAAATTTAATTAATACTTTATCACCTTTTCTAACTTTTGGCGAATATGCTTCAGCAACTTCGGCAACAACTTTCACTTTGCTAAAATTAACCATACGAAAAGCTGGCATATTTGGTGCTGGGGTAGCAACTTGTCCAACTTTTAACAAAACTTCTTCAATAGTGCCAGTAATTGGAGCAATAATTTTCGACATTTCTAACTGCTCATTTAGTGTTTTCATTTTCAACTCTAATGATTCTTTATTATTTTTTGCAGTTAAATATTGAACTTCTGAACCAATTTTTTTGTCCCAAAGATTTTTTTGTTTATTATATAAATTATTAACGAATGTAATTTGTGTTTGCAACTCATCAATTCCTTGTTTTATAATTGCATCATCCATTTGAGCAAGAATTTGACCTTTTGTAACAGCATCACCTACATTAACATACACAGCAGTTACAATCCCCGACATTTTTGGAGCAACATAAATATTATCTTCACCATCAACCGAACCTTGCACCTCTACATAATGGTTAAATTCTTGCATTTTAATTTCTGCAATCTCGACCAAAGTAGTTTTTTGAGTAGAATCACCATTTTCAGCAGCAATTTCTTTTTGAAGTGCTGCAATTTGTTCGGTTAATTTATCACGTTCACTAATTAATTCTTCAAGTTGAGCTTTTTTGTCGCCTTTACTACATGCAGCTACTGTTGCTACTATGCTTATTATAATTAAAAACTTTTTCATTGTATATTTTTTTATTGTTTATTTTATATTTATTTTAATAATTTTTCAAGTTTTGAATATGATGATGACATTTCAATAATTGAAGTGAAATAATTTGATTGTGCTTGTAAATACTGGTTTTGAGCTTGAGTTAATTCAAAACTACTTATTAATCCTTCTTTGAATTTTATTATTGATTTATCGTAGATTTTAAAAGCTAAATCTCTGCTCATTTTATTAGTTTGGTATTTATTCATAGATGTTATAAATGCCGATTGCGAATCGGAAAACTGAACTTGTAATGCAAGCGATAATTGCTGTTTGCCGTTTTTTAATTTTAGTAAATCTAAATTTGCTTGTTTAACTTTTGCAATTCTTTGTCCACTCGAAAAAATAGGCACACTAACACTTAAACCTAACATATCGGGTGGAGTAAATGAAAATGATTTGTCGTTAAAATTTTCTTGATGATTGTAAAAAACAGCCACATCTGGTAAAAACATCGATTTTTGATACTTAACATTGAGATTAGCCATTTTTTCCTGAACCGAAAGTAAACGATAATCAACTTGTTTTTCAATATTTAAGTTTTTTTGCATTAAAACTTCTATATTTAACTGACCTATTAAGTCATCGGTTTTGTCTTTCAATTGAATTTGTGTTTTTAGCTCCATTCCCATTTGAAATTTAAGTAAATTTAAAGCAACTTCACATTGTCTATCAATCATCTCTTTAGTATTTTTGATATTGATAAGTGTTACTTGCATTTGGTCAACGTCTGTTTCTTCTAAAAAACCCTCTTTATGAGTTTCTTTCATTTCGTTAAATATCTTCTCGGTTGCATTATAAATACTATCTATAACTATTTTATTTTCTTGAGCAATTACACACAAAAAATAGGCGTTAGTTATTGATTCTATTAAATCGTTTTCCGATTTTGTAATATTTACTTCTGAAAGTTGTTTAAAGGTTTTAGATGTTTGTAAACCAACAAGATAAGCACCGCTAAAAACTATTTGTGTTACTGTAACATCAAATGTTAAGCCCCATTTTAAGTCTTCATCGCTTGCAGGTTCAGTTGGCTCGGGCATTGTAATATGACCAAAATTAGGATTATTACCTGTTAAGCCATATAAAGCTTGGTCGGCTCCATACATCCAGCTACCCAAATTGCTGAGTCCCGAAAAGGCTTTAATATTTTCGGGTACGGTAAGTTGATAAGAGCCGGAAAGTTTACCGTTTACCTGTGGTAATCCAATAGCTGTGGTTTCCCAAATTTTTTGTTTTGCCGATACTAAATCAATATTTGCATTTTTAATCAGTGGGCTATTTTTTAAAGCGTACTCCTGAGCTTCCTTTAACGAAAACGACTGTGCTCCCGATTGCAAAGCAATTATTGTTAGTACTAAAATTAAGCCTATTTTTTGCTTAATAGTGTTTTTTAAAATTGTTCTATTCATACGTTCATTTTTAATTTGTTTTTTATTTGTCGTATGGAACTCGCTAATTATCATCCTATTGGGTGAAACATTGTTTAATGCTCGTTTCATACTTTTTAACTTTTATTTTTTAACTGTTCATCAATATATTTTAACCCTTTTGCACTTGCTATTCCTCTTAAATGGTAAGTAAATAATGTTTGTATTATTTCTCCAATATTTAATCCCGATTTTTCAATTATTGTTGTATATGCGTTTTCAATATGATTCATATACAGATAACTAATTACTTCAATATTAAAATCATTTCGGTAATATCCTTCTTCAATGCCTCTTTCAATATTTTGTTTTATGTTTGCAAAAACATGTTCTTGCCTATATTTTACTAATATTTGCCATGCTTCAGGATAATATTTTTGTAAGTCGAAATTAATATTAGGGTTTATTTTACTCTGGCTATCAACTAATTCTTTACTTACGATAAGTAAAATATCAATTGCATTATGCCTCTTTTCAAAAACAAGATTTTTTATTTTACATAATTGTTCTTTTATTGAATATTCTATTGATTTTACTACAACATCTTTTTTATCGGTAAAATATTGATACAATGTTTTTTTCGAAATGCAAAGATCCCTTGCAATATCGTCCATTGTAACACTTTTGATACCAAATTTTAAAAATATCTCAGTAATCTTTTTAACTATCTCTTCCATTTTTTTATATTTAAATAAACTTCGGGTACAAAAATACTAATAATTTGTTTCCATAGTTTATTTTTTCAAATAATTTTTCAAATAATTTTATTAACAAAATTATAATCATTAACTTAAACAATAATATTTTGATTGAATTAATAAATTAATTACGATGCAAATATTTAAAAAAAATATTGAATTGAATATTTTAATCGGTAAAACCCGATTTTTTGAAGTTGAAAAGGATATTTTTTAATTTTAAAAAATAATATTTCTACCTAAAACCAAAATTATAAATAATAAACATATAAATTATAGAAATTTTTGTTACTTTTATTTTCTATTAAAATAACAAAAATTAATTTAAAAAACTTTTATAATTATTTTAGATATGCAAAAATTTAATCTTCATTCTCATACCGAATTTTGTGACGGAAAAGGAAGTATTGAAGAAAATATAATTAGTGCAATTAAAAAGAACTTTTCTACATTTGGTTTTTCCTCTCATGCACCGTTAAAATTTGATAATAAATTTTCGTTACCATATAATTTATTGCCTAAATATATTGAACAAATTGAATTGGCAAAAATAAAATATCAAGACGATATTTCAATTTTCAAAGGCTTAGAATGTGATTATATTCCAAATTTAAACTATTCGTTTGCTGAACTCAAAGAAAAATTTAATTTAGATTATATAATTGGTGGAGTTCATTTAGTTTCGATAAAAAATTCAAACAATCTTTGGTTTATAGATGGTTCAAAGCGGGAAAGTTACGATAATGGCTTACGCGATTTCTATAATAACGATATTAAAAGTGCAGTAAAAAGTTATTTTAATCAAATTTTTGAAATGATTAACTATGAAACTTTTGATATTTTGGCTCATGTTGACAAAATTAAAATGCACAATGCTAATCGGTTTTTCTCGGAAGATGAAAAGTGGTACAGAAACTTATGCTACGAATGCGTTAGTTATATTGCTGAAAAAGATATAATTATGGAAATTAATTCTCGTGGAATTTATAAAAAAAGATGTCCCGATTTTTATCCATCACATTTTGTATTGAAAGAAGCAAAACAAAAAAATGTAAGAATAACGTTAAGTTCCGATTGTCATACTCTCGAAGAGCAAGATTTATTATTAAACGAAGCAGCACTATTCGCCAAAAGTGTTGGTTATAGCGATTATTGGACATTAACTAAGCTTGGATGGCAACCAGTTATTCTTTAAAAAATTAGTAATTAATAGATTATATGTTTTAAAACTATTATATCTTTGTAAAAAAAATAACAAATGTCTAAAGACGAAATTAAACACGAAGGAAGAATTTCTTCAATAAATCAAAACACGATAACAGTTACAATAATTACAAAAAGTGCATGTGCATCGTGTAAAACTAAAAGTTTGTGTAGTAGTTTTGAAATGAAAGATAAACAAATTCAAGTTAAAAACTTTGGCAATCAACAGTGGGTAATTGATGAAATTGTAAATGTTACAATGAAGCGATCGATGGGAAATAAAGCAGTTTTTTTAGGTTATTTACTACCTCTGTTTTTTTTAATTATTACTATGGTTATTGCAACAAACATAACTTCAAATGAAGCTATTATTGGCATATCTTCTATTGCTGCAGTAGGAATTTATTTTTATTTATTGTGGCTTTGTAGTAATAAACTAAAAAATACTTTTACATTTAAGATAGAAAAATACACCAATTATGATGATTTGTGTAGCGAATAATGCTTGAAAGTAAATAGTGAATTCATAAACAAAGTGTATTGAAAATTTTTAATAATACGTTAACTCACGTTCAGAAATAACTTGAACAATATCTTTTTCATATCTTGTTCTTTTTGCCCAGTTTCCTGTATTGTCGAAAATATCGTATTTATATGTAGCATGAAAACTATATTCAATATCAATTGGAGTAGAGTTTACTTCTATCTCATTTCCTTTTCCATCAAATTTGTATGTATATTTATTTTCTAAAGAGCTGGTTGAGCTAAAAATATTTTCTTCTATTAAATTACCATTAATATCATATTTATAAGTTGTTTTATTTTCCAAAACGCCTTTGCTATTGCAACGTTTTCGTTCAATTGTATTTCCCTGAATATTATATTTATATGTAATTTTTGAGTCTAAATTTCCTTCTTCATTAAACTCGCTCTCCTCAATCATATTCCCTTTAATATCATACTTATATGTAACTTTAGAATATAAAAAATCATCAGCACTATAACTATTTTTTTCAATTTTATTTCCAATGTTATTGAATTTAAAAATAATATTAAAATCTAAGCTGCCGTCAGATTTGTAGCTGCTTCTTTCGGTAATATTTCCTTTTTCATTAAAAAGCAATAACTCCGAACCAGTAATTATTTTTACATTTTCTCCGGAACTATTTTGCAGCGAAAAACTTGTTTCTCGTAGCGATTTAACTTTTCCATTTAACTTTAATTTCGACAAATCGTTATTATTATTTTTTACATTATTTTCATTTTTCCCACTTGTAAAAGAGAAAAAAACAACACAAACTGCAATTAGAATTATGCTCAATACTTTTTTCATACGTTTAGTTTTTTAATTTGTTTTTTTAATTGTCGTATGGAACTCACTAATAATTATTTTCTTGCGGAAAAGATTTTCATGGCTCGTTTCATAATTTTTTTAAATTTATAACTCCTAAAATGCCTATTCAACAAGCAAAAGAACATCGCCTTTTTCAACCAATTTTCCTTGGTTGCTTAAAACTGCAACAACTTTTCCATTAAAATTTGTTCTTACCTCTTCATTGCCATAGAAAGTTGCCACATAACAAACAGGTTCTCCTTCTTTCACATTAGTACCAATGGCTATTGGTTCCGATTTTTGAAGAAAATCAATTTCCCAAAACAGTTGTCCTTTAAATGGTGCTACTATTGGCTTAGCATTAGGATATTTTGTTTCCCAGTTTTTGATTTTACCATTAGTAGGTGTTTTTTCGGTAGTTTCAATAGGTGCTAAAGCAGTTTCTTTTGCTTTTGCAAGTTCTTCATCAAAACGTTTTTTAGCAATTCCCGATTTGTAGTCGCGGTATTGACGGTCGTGCATTGCAAGCTCAAATAATTCTTCATCGTCTGCTCCACAATCCCAATTATTATCAGCCATTTCTTTGCGATATTTTTCTAACTCGTCAGGATAATTTTCTTGAGGTATGCCTGAATAAAATTCAAGTCCTTTTGATTTTGCTAATTCAATAATTTCGGGTGCCAAAGTACCAGGTAATTTGCCGGCTTTTCCCAATATCATATCCCAAGTATTGTTATCAATCATTGTAAAACGAGCACCACCTTTTACAAGCGACATTACGTTCATAAGTGCAACATTTTTAACATATTGACTAAATGGAGTTACTAATGGAGGATTGCCTAACATTGGCCAGATATATGAAACTTCATCAAACAACATTACTAATAAATCATCGGTAGAAAGTTCTGGTTTATTATTTTCGCGTAAATAGCGATTTATGCTTTCGTGAACACCTTTCATATCAGCCATCATCGAGCCCATCATTCCGCCAGGCAAGCCGCTTCCAATAAGTAGTGAGGTCATAAAACGGTTTCGAGGATCGATAAAATATCCAAGAAAATCGTCAATAAAAGTTTGGGTTAAACGGCGGGCTTCCATGTATGCTTTCATGTTTATTTCGGGCACATCAAAACCAGCATCTTTAAGCATTGCTTGTACTGCAAGAACATCGGGGTGAACCATTCCCCATGATAGTGGCTCAATTGCAACATCTAAATAGTCGGCACCGGCTTTAGCAACTTCGAGCATCGAAGCCATTGCAAAACCTGGTCCAGTATGTCCATGATATTGAACTATTATATGAGGATAGCGTTTTTTTATTTCGGCTACAAGTTTGCCAAGAGTAGCCGGACGACCAACACCAGCCATATCTTTAAGTGCAATTTCGTCGGCACCATACTCAACAGCTTTATCAACTACACCCATATAATACTCAACTGTGTGAATATCGGAATGAGTAATACTTAACGCAGCTTGCGAAATCATTCCTGCTTCTTTAGCATATTTTATCGATAATTCTAAATTTCGATAATCATTTAATCCACAAAATGAGCGTGCAATATCAACGCCTTGAGATTTTTTTACTTTAAACATTAGCTTACGAACATCAGCTGGAACAGGGTACATTCTAATTCCATTTAATGCTCTTTCGAGCATGTGGGTTTGAATTCCTGCTTCATTAAAGGGTTTTAACCATTCGCGTGTTGCAATATTTGGATTTTCGCCAAATAGTAAATTTATTTGTTCAAAAGCTCCACCATTTGTTTCTACTCTTGCAAAACAGCCCATTTCAATAATTATTGGAGCAATTTGCTTTAACTGGTCAACTCTCGGTACATATTTGCCCGACGATTGCCACATATCACGATAAACTAAGCTAAATTTGATTTGTCGTCCCATTTTTATATATGATTTTTTTTATTTTCAATTTTTTGACAAATATAATATTTAATATTTAAAGTAAAAAGTAAAAAGTTGGAAGTTAGAAGTTAGAAGTGGGTAGATGGAAGTTAGAAGTAATTTTGATATAAATAAGCTAAATGCTAACCACTAAAAGCTACAGATTACTCTTCAAAGATTACTATTACTAAAAAAACTTATCGACTTACGACTAATATCAGTTTAATTGTTGTGCTGTTTCTATTTATTATTAT
>CAZRCF010000061.1:0-11648 GCA_964598505.1 uncultured Lentimicrobiaceae bacterium
AAAGGCAAACGCGTTTTTGTTCCATTAATAAATCGTAGTATTCCTATTATTTTTGATGAATATGTTGATAGAGAGTTTGGTACAGGAGCTTTAAAAATAACTCCAGCACACGATATTAACGATTATAATTTAGGAATAAAATATAAACTGGAAAGTATAGATATTTTTAACGATAATGGCACATTAAACGAAAAAGCTCAACTTTTTATCGGCAAAGATCGTTTTGAAGTACGTAAAGAGATAATATCGGAGCTCGAAAAAGCTGGAAATTTAGTTAAAATTGAAGACTATGTTAATAAAGTAGGTTTTAGCGAACGAACAAACTCAGTTATAGAGCCTAAACTATCTATTCAATGGTTTTGCAATATGCAAGAACTTGCCAAACCAGCTTTAGAAGTGGTAATGGATGATACAATTAAATTTCATCCCGAAAAGTTTAAAAATACCTATTCGCATTGGATGAGTAACATTAAAGACTGGTGTATTTCGCGTCAGCTTTGGTGGGGACATAGAATTCCTGCTTGGTATTTGCCTTCGGGCGAATTTGTAGTTGCATTAAATGCTGAAGACGCTTTAATAAAAGCAAAAGAGATAAACAATTCGCTGACTGCAAATGACTTAAAACAAGACGAAGACGTTTTAGATACTTGGTTTTCGTCGTGGCTATGGCCTATTTCTGTTTTTGATGGTATTTGCAATCCAGAGAATGAAGATATTAAATATTACTACCCTACAAATGCTTTAATAACTGCACCCGAAATACTGTTTTTCTGGGTTGCACGTATGATTATGGCAGGTTTAGATTACCGAAAAGAGGTTCCATTTAAAGATGTTTATTTAACAGGTATTGTTCGTGATAAGCTACGCCGCAAAATGTCGAAATCGCTGGGTAATTCGCCCGACCCAATTGAATTAATGAAAATATATGGAGCTGATGGTGTTCGGGTTGGAATGTTGGTAAGTTCGCCTGCCGGCAACGATTTGTTATTTGATGAATCGATGTGCGAGCAAGGCAGAAATTTCAGCAATAAAATTTGGAATGCACTTCGCTTAGTTAAAGGGTGGGAAATTAGTAAAGAAATACCTCAGCCCGAATATGCAGTAAATTCTATTAAATGGTTTGAAGAAAAATTTAACCAAACATTAGAGGTTATTGAAGACCATTTTTCGAAATTCCGCCTTTCAGATGCTTTAATGAGTGTTTATAAATTGGTTTGGGACGACTTTTGTGCTTGGTATTTAGAGGCAATTAAACCTGGCTATCAACAGCCAATTGATGCAAAAACATATAAAAAAACAATAGAAATTTTTGAAAAATTGATGCAAGTTGTTCACCCATTTATGCCTTTTATTACCGAAGAAATTTGGCATCTGTTAAATAACCGAACTGAAAAAGATTGCATTATGAATTCGAAAATGCCTGAAATTAATTCATTCAGTTCTGAAATACTAACTTCATTTGATATAGCTACTCAAGTAATTATGAATGTTCGCAGTATTCGTCAGGAAAAAAATATTGCAAATAAAGAGAAATTGTCGATGCAAATTATTTCAAATAAAAATTCGTACGATAACACATTTCAATCGTTAATAGCAAAACTATGTAATCTGGAAACTATCGAATTTGTTGAAGAAAAAGCAAGCGATACTGTTGGTTTTATGGTTGAAGGAAGAGAATATTTTGTTCGTTTAGGCAACTTAATTGATGTTGAGTCGGAAATTAAGAAGATAACAGATGAGATTGATTATTTGACAGGTTTTTTAAATTCAGTAAAAAAGAAACTTTCAAACGAAAAATTTGTATCAAGTGCACCCGAACAAGTTGTTGCGATAGAGCGAAAAAAACAAGTTGATACCGAATCGAAAATAACAATACTGGAACAGCAATTGGCAGGGTTCACGATAAAAGAATAATAACAAAGTCAGCTAAGATTCTATTAAATAATTTTTTAGATATTATAAATCATTTATAAAAATAAAATTAAAAATCACATTATGAAGCAATACATTTTAATTATTACTTTAACAGTTGCAGGATTTTGCAATGCACAATCACAAAACACAAACTACGTTTTAAACAATAACATTTTAGAAGTTCCAAATTCAATTGTATTTAAAACCGGTTCCGATGAATTAACAACAGAGAGTAGTGTTGCAATACAATATGTTGCAAATTATTTAAAAGAGAAAACTTATATTACACTAATGCGTGTTGAAGGGCACGTAAGTACCGAAGCCAATGAAACAAAAAACAATGATTTAGCTAAAAAAAGAGCAATGGCAATTTGCAAAAAGTTAATTTCTTTAGGAGTTGAATGTGAAAGATTACTGCCTGTAACTTATGGCTCATACAAGCCAATTGATACAAATAGCACAGCAGAAGGAAAGCAAAAAAATACAAGAATTGCATTTGTAAATGCACAACTTAGAGGTAAATCGATAGGTGGTATGCCAATTGATGGTGGTGCCGAAATAGCTGGAGACCCTTGTGTAAAATAGTATTAAAATATAAGGTTTTTTTCTGAAAAGCTCTATACTCACATCAACTATTATGTTGATAATTATTTATATAAAAAATTAACTAAATACTTTTATAAATCAACCTATGTACTTAGAAAAACTTAATAAATCATTAGCCAAATCACTAACAAGTGCAGGGTTCGACACTCCTACTCCACTTCAGGAAAAAGCTATTTCAAAAATAAAAAGTGGTAGCGATATTCTTTTTATTGCTCCCGATAATTCCGGTAAATCAACTACAATAGCCATAGGAGTAATTCAGCAGCTAAAATGTGCTATGGAAGATATTCCAAGAGCTGTAATAGCTGTGCCTACAAAAGAAAACGCTTTAGCATTAAAAGAGATTTTTGATAAATTGGCATATAATACCGATTTAAGAATATTGTGTGCATACAGCGAAAAGGATTTAGAAGAACAAAGAGACGAAATATACGCTGGAGCCGACATTGTGATTGGTACAGCAAAGCGACTTGGCGAACTCTATTCGGGTACTGGCTTAAATTTCAGAATACTAAAAATGTTTATCGTTGATGATATGGAATTGGTAAACAAAACCGAACATTTTTCGCAAATCGAAAGGTTGTCGATGATTACATCAAAATATCAAGTTTTGTTTTTCACATCAAAAATGACAGAGAAAATTGAAAAACTCTCAAACAAAGCTATGAAAAACATGAGTATTATTGAGATAAATTGAGATTCTATACTTCGACAGGCTCAGCGTGACAACTATGAAATATTTTTTTAAAAATTATACATTATTATAAAACAGAACCCAAATTACTTATACTGTTCTGCTAATATCAATGCATTATAAACATTTGCTATCATACCTGTTACACATATAGTTACAAATTTTACCTTAGGTTTTTTTCCTTCACTATTATATGGGCATAAAACTTTTTTATTTGTAAAACTTGTTCCCGATTTCATAATTATTTCTTTTACCTGTTTTGCTGTAAGGCGAGGATTATATGACCACACAAGTGCTGCTATTCCAGAAACAATAGGGCAAGATAAACTTGTACCATCAGCAAAATCATATTTATTTTCAGGAATTGTAGAGTATATATCTTTGCCTGGCGCTAAAATATCAACTGTAGTTGCTCCATAATTTGAAAAGCTGGCAACCATGTTTTTGTTTTTGTAGATTGTGTTTGAACCAACTTCAATATATGAATCATTTGCTCTGCTCGAATTAACCATTAGCGAAGATGGAAAGTTAGAAACTATATCAATATCCGATGCGTCATTGCCTGAGGCATGAATCAATAATACATTATTATCTGCTGCATATTCAATTGCTTCTAACACAAGTTTACTTTGCAAAGAAAATTCTTTTCCAAAACTCATATTTATAATTTTTGCACCATTATTTACTGCATAACGAATAGCAAGTGCAACATCTTTATCACGTTCATCGCCATCGGGAACAACTCTTATGCACATAATTTTTATATTATCTGCTATACCATCAATTCCAATATTATTATTACGCTTTGCAGCAATTAATCCAGAAACCATTGTGCCATGAGTTGAATTTTCTCCTTTTACATCATTGTTACCATATATCGAATCATTAAAATTATAAGGATCATCGCCAACTATAGAACGAACATTACAATCAACATTTGTGTGATACTTATATTTTGTTTCAAAATGTTTAAATGTTTCTGCTATTGTATTACTATCCAACCCTAACTCAAATAGCTTAATTAAATATTCCTTACTATCTTGTACTTCAATATTATCTATAACTGTAATGTTTTTTAAATCTTTAAGATTAATTGAAGTTATTTTGGAATAATTTTTCACAATTTTACTTGCTTTATCAAACCTATTTTTAACATTGTTATACATTTCGTAATATTCATCTGCCTCAGTACGTTCTTTTTTATAAACAGCCTCAACTCTTTTATAATACCTAAATTCTACTGTATCTGAGATGTTTACATCTTTAAATTTTTTCCCATCATATTTATTTCTTAAACGGTTATATTCGCGAGTACATTCTAAACTCTCGAAAATAATATTTCCTTTAGCTCCTCCAATAAAGTTCCAACCGTGAATATCGTCAATATATCCATTTTTATCATCATCAACTCCATTTCCAGAAATTTCTTTAGAATTTGTCCAAATAACCTCTTTTAAATCTTCATGGTATATATCAATACCACCATCAATAACAGCTACAACAATTTCAGAAGAAGTTTTTCCTTTTAACAACTCATTATAAGCTTTTTGAGTTGAAACTCCATTTTTCTTATCTTTTTTCAAATCGGTATTTTGCCAGTTCTTGAATTTTGCAATTTTTACATTTTCATTGCTATTTTGAGCAAAAATTGATGTTGAAAATGGAAATCCCAAAAACAGGATAATTGAAACTGCTAATAATAAATGTTTTTTCATTGTAAATATTTTTTAAATTAATGAGCAAATATAATATTTTTTATTGAAAAAAGCTGCCCAAGTTATCGGACAGCTTTTTAATTATTATGAAATTGAGATTAAAGGGTCTATTTAATAATTATTTTAGAAGTGGTTTTTGCATTTCCGTTTTCAATTGTAATAAAATACAATCCTTTATCAAGATTAGATAAGTTAAAACGTTGTTGTTTTGATGTAATATTTGAAGATAATACATTTTGACCGAGTGTATTTATAACTTTAATTGATGTGTTTTTTTCTAATTCATCATTTAAAACAACCATAAAATCGCCATTATTTGGATTAGGATAAATTGCAAAATCAATTTTAGCATTTTCATTAATTCCATTTGAAACTTGAATTTTAATATCATCAATCATTGTAATCCATTGCAATACATCACTATAAGAATGGAATCCAAAGGTATAATTACCAGTAGTAGCAGGAGTAATTATTTTTGAATGTTGAACATAATTTGGAAAACGCATAAATTCATCTTTAAATATTGTATCAAGAGTCATAGCATTAGAATCGGCAGCAGTTCCCATAATTACAGCCATTTTCTCAAAAGTAGTATCGATTGAACCTTGTTCTACATAAGTTGGGGCTTTATACCAGAAACTAAAATCGTAAGATGTACCACCTGTTAAATGCACTGGAGGTGTAAATAACCAGTCGTTATTTGAACCAAGCATACTAAACATAATGTTCATGGCTTTTTGACCAGTGTGTGCATTATTTGGATTGCTTGTATTGTTCAGAATTATATCCCAATAAGAAGATTGCATTCCTGCATTTTGCATACTCCAACCTAAAGGAAAATCGGCATTACCTGCATTTGGTGTAACACTTTCAAACCCTTCTGTCCATGGAAATGAAGTAATTGTTGGGTCGGCTAAGGTTGTAAAATTCCAAACGGGAACCGAAGTTGCATCTCCATTAGCATTATAAGGTACAATTTTCCAGTAATATATAGTATTGAAATTTAATTGCGTAGAAATTTTATATTGCAAAGTATCTTGCAAATCGGTTCCATTTACCAAATTTGTAGGAGGATTGTTCGTGCCTAAAAACAATTTATATCCTGTAGGATTTCCGCCCGATGGAGTCCATTTTAATGTAGGTTTTGTTACAACATTAATTGCATTATTTAGCGGAGCAACAACAGCAGCAGGATTTGGAACAGATGGAATACTTCCTTGCCACGAAACATCATCAAGCCAAATACTATGCGATGGTTTGTTTTGTCCATGTTTGAAAGCAATATAAGGCTTAGTATTACTTACATTAAAAGCTATTGCATATTGCACCATTGAATCGGCAAGTGTAATAGTTTGTACCGGCACAAAAGAACTTCCATCATAAGGATCGTCCATTAAACCAACAATTAATTCAATATTATTAGTAACACCTGCGGTTTTTGAAGCCCAAAATTTTAAAGAATCGTTAGCAAAATTTGTAACTCCCGGTGTAATAAGAATAAGCGGTGAAACTGTATCTGAGTTATTATAAAATTTAACAACATTAGGTACAGAATATGCATCATACGAGGAACTTTTTACAACAATGTCATTTACTGTTTGATATGGATCATTACTTCTTAATTTACTCCAATCTGTTGGAATAGTGTTTATTGGAGTACTTTCAAATGTTTCATATAAACTTGGCAAAAGAGCTAAAACAGAATCAGATAAAGCAATTACATTATTTCCTGAACCATTAGTGTTTATAGTTAAGTTTTCGCTAAACACTCCTTGAGTTGTAGCGGTCATTATTACTGTTGCTGTATCTGATGCTCCAGGTAAAATTGTACCAGTGTAGCCACAACTAAATGGTGCATTAACGGTTACACCTGATATTACCAAGTTTGATGTTCCAATATTTCCAATTATTACTTTTGCTTTTGTTGTTCCGTTTACAAAAAGTTTTTTGAAATTAATTGTATTTGTACTTAATGTCATTGTTGCACCTGTTGGAATTTCTTCAACTTTAATATCATCAATATATGCATCTTTTAAACTTGAAGTTGTTCCTCTTTGGTAACGCCATTGAAACTTTACATTATTTCCGGCATAGCTACTTAAATTATGAAAACGTTGAACATAAGCACTCATAGCAGTTGTAGGCGATAACGTATCTAATTTAGTCCAAGTAGTACCACCATTAGTTGAAATTTCAAAGAAAGTAGTATCTCCACCTGATATTGATGTACATTTCCACCAATATGATATACGGTAATTGGCAGGTAAATTAAATCTTGGTGTAGTTAATGAAGTAGATGAAGTTGTACTTGTTGATGGGCTTGCATAAGCCGCATTAGATCCTGTATAAGAGTTTGTACTCGCATGCCAAATTGCATTAGACCCCGTACTAGTATATGCCCAATCAGTATATAAGCCATACCAACCAGGATAAAAAACAGTTGAATCTTCAAACCCTTGGCTGTAAGGGAATGAAGCAATTAATAACTCTGTAGTAAATTTCCATAATGGAGAAACTTCGGTTTGTGTAGAATTTTTAGCAACTACTTTCCAGAAATATTTTGTTTTTGATGACAATATTGATGTAGGAGTATAATTATAGGTGCCAGGTGCAGATACCGTTGCATTATCAACAACTTTTAACGAAGATGTTAAATTTAAAACATCTAACGAATCGGTTCCAAAATACAAATCATAATTTGTTGTATGTGCTCCTATATTTACCGATAATGTTGTATTTAATGAAACTATATCTTGATTATCAGTAGGATTTGGAGTTGCAGGAGTTGCAGGACCTGTGCTTGCATAATACATACGAATATTTGGAAAAGCTGTTGGATAAGGACTGTAGCCAGCAGTAGTTGGAAAACATCCTGATACATCGCATCCAGCAATAGTTACACGAGTTCCTGTATAATCGGTGCAATAAAAATTCTTATAATGACCTGTATTATTTCTATCTTCAACTAAAATAACTAAATTATCAGTTCCATTATAACTAAAATCTGTAATATCAATTGAATTCCATCCAGTATTGCTTAAAGTTATTGTTCCATCGTAAACCAAAGTATATCCACTTGAAACAGGCTCTTCATAAGCAGTAGCAAGAGATGAAGCTACAACATGTTTCATGTATATTTTCTGATTGGTTAACGCTAAAGGTCCTGAAATTAAATTATATGCAATTTCTGTAATTGTTTTTGCAGTTCCAATTTCAGACTGCAAATAAATTGTTTTCGACCATGTATTGTTCCAGCTTCCATAAAATGGTTGATTGTTAGAAGTTGTTCCAGTTCCGATTTGAACATAACTTTGAGCATTGGCAAACATAACCATTGTAGTTAATGCTAAAAGGATAATGTTTTTTAATTTTTTCATTGTTTTATTTTTTATTGATTATTTATTATATGTTTTATTTTCTATAAGACTTATAGACAAAAGGATAAGCTTCAATTTTATCAAAAATATATGGAGAATCTGGTCCCATTATCAATATTCCACTTTGGTGATAACCTCTATCCCAACTTGTCATATATGTTTGATGAAGTGTTGCATCGGAAGTAATATAGTTTACATTTGGAATACCTGTTACAAGGCAATTATGACCAGATGTTGCACCAATATAATACTGCCCGCTTTGATTCCATGTAAAATTTAAGCCACAACCTGTTTTTACTGTTAAATCATTTTCTGTTAATGAATTAAAAATAGATGGCGTTTTATATCCATAAATATAGTTAGTTGGATTAGGCACAGAAAATATTTCATTATAAATATTATTATTTGCACCAAGTATCATTTTATATATTCGTTGACGATATGGATGAGCTGTATCACTTGCATAAGCTTGCTCAACGTAAAGCCAATAAATATTTTCGCCAACATTGCGGTCATTCCATATTTGAGTCATGTGTAAACGAACATCTACAATATATTGGTCGGTTGTAGTATCTGCTTGATTATGGCTACTAAAACTTCCAGTCATCCAGTTAATCATCTGTTTAAACATCTCTTTTTGAGTATTACTTGATATAAAGGTAATTTGAGCTCCATATCCTGTACCCTTACTGTTAGTTGCATAAGCTCTAACATAATAAGTTGTATTACCTACTAAACCCATAATTTTACTTGCAAAAACACCAATTCCAGCACCATCGGTTGTTTTACTATCGGCAATAGTAGGGTTTTGTGAAGTACTCCAGCAAACACCTCTTGCTGTTACCTCAGCTCCACCATCTGATGTAATATAACCACCACTTTTTGCAGAATCGATACAAACAAATGTAACAGAACTAGTAGTTAAAACTGGCACATCAGTATTTATAATCTCTTCTTCTTTCTCCTCTTTTTTACAGTTCGAAAACGCGAGCAACACAACTGTTAAAATTGCAAAATGATAAAATAATTTTCTTGATTTCATTAATTTTTAAATGTTTATTTGGTTTCAATTTTTCATTATCAAAAACAAAAATACTTATGTTGCCAATACGTAAAATAAATACTATGTTCGACTTTTTGAAGTCGTACACAGTATTTATTTATATTAGTGATTATGAAATACTTAATAATTATTAATCAAAATAAACTAAAACATGAAATTCATTAAAAATTGAAGTTTTTGATACACAAATATCAAAAACATATAATCTCTATCGTTGAGTTAAGTTTGTAACTTCTCACTAAATAATTGTGATATAAACATCATAAATTTAAGTTGCAAATTTCATAAATAGAAAAGTGCGATGTTTGAAAACTTCGCACAACGATTATTTAAAATCAATACTGCTGTTATGTTATTTGTAATATGGCGTATTAAAAACGATATATCTAATTGTTAATTAACATTTTTAAATCTTCAAGTTAATTCATTTTCAAATTAACATAACACTACTTTCTAATTTCGGAAGGAGTTAAACCCGTATTTTTTTTGAAAGAAGTATTAAATGATGATTTTGAATTAAAACCAACCATTTGTGCAATTCCTTCAATTGTGTATTTATCTGCATCGGGCGATTTTAATAGTTCAACTGCTTCGAGAATTCGATAGTTATTTATAAAATTGAAAAAATTTACTTGGTATTTTTCGTTTATTATCTGCGACAAATAGCGAGTATTTGTATTTAAAGCATCAGCAACATCTTCAACAGTAAGTTTGCTGTTACGATATGGTTTTGTAGTCATATATTCGTTAATTTGGTTAACGATAATCTCTTTAGTTTCTTCTGTTAATGAAGAACCAGAATATTTTTCTTTTAAACTATCAATTTTAGTATCACTTTTTATATTAATAGTTATTTCATCGTCAACCATTTGCTTTGCAATAGAATCGTTATCGCGAATTAAGCTAAAAATATTTGGTTGAATTACAGCACGAATACCAATATATAAATTTACAACTCCAAAACATATATTAAAAATAATTCTGGTTGTAACATCGTGCCGAACATCTAAAAAACGAGTAAAATTAAGCACAATAAATGATAATAAAAAAATCAACATTAAGTTAGAAAGCCAACGTAAATCAATGTTCTCTTTATACGAAAATAATTGTTCTATATTTCTTTTGTGCCGCTTAAATAATCTTCGGAAAAGAAAAACATAAACTAATATTTGTGCATTAATAATAAAGAAAACTCCAAAACGATAAATAAATGTAATATAATTTACAATCCAATTTGAATCATATTTGCCAAAGCCACCACTTACAAATAAGATTTTTTCTTCAAAAGGCATAAACATATAGGGAGACAAAACTAATACAGTAAATATTGATGGAAAAAAGTGAAACCATATTTTTGGTTTTAAACTTTTATTTGGCGTTGTTAAACAATCGACATATAAATAAAATATTGGTAAAAATAGTAGTATAATTGGAATAGAAAAATTAAAAGTTAATGCCACAATATTTTGAACTTTATAATAAAACATAAACGACATTGCAAAAAATACAATGATAAAGAGCTTATATAAAGATATATATAGAAAATGTTTTTGTTTATTAACATAATATAAAGAAACAAATAAGGCGAAAAATATTAATGCCTGACTTATTGGAAAAAATGATAAAATCTTGTCAATATCTTCGTAATTAATCATTAGCTTGTAAAATTTACTTTGTCGTTATAATTTTTGGTTATTGAGTTGTTAGACTTTTTATTTTTTTGTAATCAGTAATCAGTCAAGAGTAATCAGTATTTAGTAGCTTTTAGCGATTAGCTTTCTGTTCATTTCTGTATTTTCACATTATCACATCAGCACATTAACACATTATCACATTAACACACTATCGTATCACTTCCATCTTCCCACTTCTCACTAATAGCCTCTTTTTTTACCTGTTATTTTATCAATTGGGATTTTAAAAATTTTAACTCCATTTAAAGCAGGTGTAGAATATTTAAAATCATCGCGACCTGAGTATTTCTTCATTATAATATTTAAAATTCTAATTTTTTCATCTTCATTATCAATAAATGAAACTTTGCCCCATGCCAAAACGCTTTTAAAACGCATTCCCCAACTACAAGCAACATTTTCGTGTTGATGGTACATTTTATGACCTACCGAAAACGATAAACAAACATTATTGTTATTTGATAATACACCAAATTTATGACCTTCGGAGCCACTATGAAGATAAATTGTATTGTTTTCGTAAGCAAAATTAAATGGTAAAACATAAGGCATTTCGCCATCAACCATTCCTAAAAAGCAAACTTC
>CAZRCF010000062.1:0-11602 GCA_964598505.1 uncultured Lentimicrobiaceae bacterium
ATTTTTTTAAGGCACAAACGTACATTAATTTTATATAAAAAACAAATTATAAGTTTTAAAGAATATTAATATTAAGTTTTATCTGAATTGTCGTTTACTGCAATCAACATAAACTACCTTTTTTTCTTCAAAGAAATCTTCGTTAAACCATTTACTAATTGGTTGAATTTTTATAGGTTTTTTTATCCCTCTCAATTCTTCAGTTAAATCACCTCCTTTTAAATAAAGGATTCCGTTATTAATTGCATGACAACGTATTGGCGAAAATTTATTATGCACCCAGTTAATAAATTCAGGCAATTGTGTTACTGCTCTGCTAACAACAAAATCAAATTGTCCTTTAACTTGTTCTGCTCTTGTGTGCTGCCAAGTTGTATTTTTTAGTTCAATTGCTGTTGCAACTTCTTCTACAACTTTTATTTTTTTACCAATTGAATCGACTAAGTGAAATTTTGCATTAGGAAACAAAATTGCCAATGGAATTCCCGGAAATCCACCACCTGTGCCAACATCCATTATTTGAGTGCCAGGTTTAAATTGAATAACTTTTGCTATTGCTAATGAGTGTAAAACATGGTTCAGATATAAATTATCAATATCTTTTCTGGAAATTACATTTATTTTTGAGTTCCACTCTTTGTATAAATCACCTAAAAGCTCAAATTGTTGGATTTGTTTTTCGGTTATTTTTGGGAAATACTTTTTAATTAATTCCATTTTAATTATTCAATGATTATAATTTTTTATAAAAATATTGACGTGCTTAGCTTGTCGCACTATGTTTGTCACACATAGCTTGTCGAAGTGTGTGTATTTAAAATAGGGGCTTCGACAAGCTCAGCCTGACAAAAAATTAACTAAAATAAGCCAAAACTGTTTTTTTAGCTGTAACTTTTTGTTCTAAAGATACACTAACTTTTGCATCTAAGGGAAGAAAAACATCAACACGTGAGCCAAATTTAATTAAACCAAATTCATTACCTTGAACTGCAATATCGTTAACTTTTGCCGGACAAACTATTCGGCGAGCTACAAAACCTGCAATTTGTCTAAACAAAATTGATTTGCCCGATTTGTGTTCAACAACTATTGTGTTTCGCTCGTTTAATGTAGATGATTTTGGATGCCAAGCAACTAAAAATTTGCCTTTATGATATTTATAATATTTTACTATTCCCGAAATTGGGAAAAAGTTAATATGAACATTTAGTGGCGACATAAATATTGAAACTTGCTTACGCCTGTCGTTAAAATATTCAGATTCTTCAACCTCTTCAATAATTACAATTGTTCCATCGGCTGGGCAATATATTGCATTTTCGTCAATATTTATACTTCTGCTTGGAACACGAAAAAAACGTATTATTAAAAAGTAAAAAATTGTTGCTGCTACATAAAGTAAATAATGAATTATTGTTTGAACAGGAAAAAAGTAATTGAATACTAATAATATAGCTGCTAATAATAGAAAAAAAACTGTAATTACGCCAAATCCTTTTTTGTGAATTTTCATACGTTCATTTATATTTTGTTATTTATTTGTCGTATGTAGCTAGCCCAATAATCATTATCTTTTGTGTAATAAGATTTCATGGCTCGTTTCATAATAATAAAAAAGTAAACTATTTAATAATCTGCAAAAATACAAAAATGAAAGGAGAACTCAAAAGAACAGCATCAAATCTATCTAAAATTCCACCGTGACCTGGTAGAATATTGCCAGAATCTTTAATTTCAACACTTCGTTTAAATAGCGATTCAACTAAATCGCCAAAAGTGGCTGTAACAATAGCAATTAAAGCAAATATCGACCATTGCCACATATTTAATTCGCCAAAAATTTGATTATAAAAAAGGCTAATACCAATTGTAATAATTGCTGAACCAATACTTCCCTCCCATGATTTTTTTGGGGAGATTCTTTCAAATAATCTGTGTTTGCCCATCAGTGTGCCAACACAATAGGCAAACGTATCGCTTGCCCAAATTGTAACAAAAAAAGCAAGCAAAATTTTCCCATTTGCCTCTATTTGCATATAATTTAAAATTCCAAGTGGAATTGCAATGTAAAATGTAGGCAAAAATGTATATGCTATATTTAAAAACGGATTCGATTTTTTTCGATATAACTCAAAAATCATAATTATTGGCAATAACAAAATGATTAATAATAACCATTTAGTTTCAATTAATTGTTGAGCATTTGCAGATATAATTAAATAAGTTACACCTCCCGAAACATAAGCTAATACTTTGTTTATAGATATGTTTGAATAAAATTTTGAAGCATTTAATAATTCGCCTATTCCGATTAAAGTTACCAATAAAAACAAAACTGCAAAAATATAAGTATGTAAAAAAATACTTGAAATAACAATCGCAATAAATATTAAACCAGTAATTGAGCGTGTAATTAAATTATTTTTTGACATATCGAAGGAATAAAAATGTATTATTTGGAAATTCAGTTAAATCAGTTGAAGTTGGTTGTTGAATAACTCTAATAAATGTTGGTAATTCGCGATTATATCGTTGTTTAATATTTTTAATAGCTTCGTTTGGCGTAGGAAATATTTGCGATGATAATGCAATAGTAACTAAATTCGTGTAATTTGAAACCAAAAAAGGTTCAATTTCGTTAGTTGTACTTATTATTATTGCTCCATTATTACTAATTAATGCTTCGCAAGGAAGTAAAATATATTTGTATTGGGTACCTTCTTCGGGTATAGTTTTGTGTGAAATATTGCATACAGATAAAATTTCTGAAATATTTTCATCGGGACATAATATTTCACCATCTTTATTTATTGAAAAATATTCTTTTATACCATTTATTAAGTTTTCCGGATATTCGCAAAATAAAAAACCACCACCATTTTTAATATAAACTTCTGCAAAATTAACATCGGGCCAATCCTCTTTATTAATATCATAACTATTATCAATTTCCGAATCAGCAATCATATCTTCATCTTTATAAATTAATGAAGTGCGGATAGCTTTAAGTATTTGTTCTTTAACTGATGTATCTTCCATAACTTAATTATTATCAAGATTTTAATCAATTATCATAATTTTTATTATCTGTATGTTGATTTTCAAAATTACGTACTCCAAAAATATGTTCAACATCTTCGCGAAATACAACTTCGGTTTCTAATAACATTTCGGCTAATTTTTGAAGTTTTTCTTTATTGTCTTCAATTACTTTCTTTGCTCTTTTATAAGCCGATTCAACTAATTTATGTATCTCTTGGTCGATAGTTTTTGCAGTTTCTTCGCTAAAAGGTTTTGAGAAAGCGTATTCGTTTTGACCTGAAGAATCGTAATAACTTACATTTCCAATTTTATCGTTAAGTCCGTAATAAACTACCATAGAATAAGCTAATTTCGATGAGCGTTCGAGGTCGTTTAGGGCACCGGTAGAAACTTGTTTAAAGAAAACATCTTCGGAAGCACGACCTGCTAATAATGCAGTAAGTTCGTCGAACATCTGTTCGTAAGTAGTAATTTGTCGTTCATCGGGTAAATACCAAGCAGCACCGAGCGATTTTCCGCGAGGCACAATAGTAACTTTAACAAGTGGCGAAGCGTGCTCGAGCAGCCAACTTACCGAAGCATGACCCGATTCGTGATATGCAATAACTTTTTTCTCGGTTGGAGTAATTATTTTCGATTTACGTTCTAATCCACCAACTATCCTATCAATTGCATCAAGAAAATCTTGTTTTCCAATTTCTTCTTTGGTTTTGCGGGCAGCTATTAAAGCAGCCTCGTTGCAAACATTAGCAATATCGGCACCCGAAAAACCTGGTGTTTGTCGGGCAAAAAATTCAGCATCGAAATCGCTTGCTAATTTCAGCCCTTTAATATGAACAGCAAAAATTTCTTTACGTTCTTCAATATTTGGAAGCTCAACATGTATTTGCCTATCGAAACGTCCTGCACGCATAAGTGCACCATCTAAAATATCGGCACGATTTGTAGCTGCTAAAATAATAACACCATTGTTAGTCGAAAATCCATCCATTTCGGTAAGTAGAGCATTTAAAGTATTTTCACGCTCATCATTTCCGCCTGTAAATTGATTTTTTCCACGAGCTCTGCCAATTGCATCAATTTCGTCGATAAAAATAATACAAGGAGCTTTTTCTTTAGCGGTTTTAAAAAGGTCTCTAACACGTGAAGCACCAACGCCAACAAACATTTCAACAAAATCGGAACCCGATAATGAGAAAAATGGCACTTTAGCTTCTCCTGCTACTGCTTTTGCTAATAATGTTTTTCCTGTTCCCGGAGGACCAACAAGTAAAACGCCTTTCGGGATTTTACCTCCCAAATGAGTGTATTTTGTTGGATTTTTCAAAAAATCAACAATTTCAATTATTTCTTCTTTTGCTCCTTCAAGTCCTGCAACATCTTGGAAAGTTATGTTAATAGCTACATTTTTATCAAAAAGTTGTGCTCTGGCTTTTCCAAAACTAAATATATTTCCGCCTGGTCCACCACCTTTGTTCATCACTCGCATAATTATAAACCAAATTCCAACAAAAAATAGCAACGGTAATAACCACCCAAAAACTTCCATGCCCCAGTCTTTACTATTATCATAAGTAATTACAACCGGTTTGTATTTTTCAATAATTTGAGCTTTTTCAACATCGGTTTTGCCAACAGTATCTGATGAAAGAGCACTATTTCGGGCTTTTTCAATATCATTACTAAATGTTTCTAATGAACCAATAGTTATAAAAAATTGAGGATCAGTGTCTTTTGATTTAGTATCTTTTGCAATAAAATCTTTATATTTTTCATCGGTAGCAAGCGAATCTTTTTTAATATATATTTTTGCTTGCTCTTTTTTTCGTACAACAACAATTTTTTCAACATGATTTTTGCGAATCATTGTGTTTAAATCGTTGGTATTTATCTCTTTTTCAAGTGGACTGAAACTATAATAATTAAAGATTAAAAAAATTGCAATTATTATTACATAAATCCAATAGAAATTAAATTTTCCTTTTTTTAACTTTGGTTTATTTTCTGTTTTATTCTCTTCCATTTTTTATTTTGTTAATAAATTAGTGACTTTCAATTGCAGTAAATTCTGCATCAGCCCATAATTTTTCTAATTGATAATATTTTCGGCTTTCCGAATTAAAAACATGAACTAATGTACTAAAGTAATCAATTAAAACCCATTCGGAGTTTTCGCTTCCTTCGATATGGTTAGGTAATTGTCCTAAATGTTTTTTTACTGTAAATGCAATATGATCGGCAATAGTATCCGATTGTGGTTTCGATTGTGCTGAGCAGATTATAAATTTATCGAAAAGTGAATTATGAATAGTTTTCATGTCCATAATTACTATGTCTTCACCTTTTTTGTCTTGAATTGCGTTAACTATTATTTCTGTAAGATTTACTGTATTTGTTACAGTTAAAATTTCTTTCTTTTTTACCATTAATTTCTTTTTTTGCAAAGTTAATTTATTTTCTTTAAAAAATTAGTTATTTATGTATCTTTGTATGAATATTTTTTAAAATAATTCTGAAAAGATTTTTATTTTTAATATTTAATAATCAAATATTTATACAAAAATATTTAGTTAAATTAAATTTGCAAAAAGCCATACAATGTCTCAAATAAAATTTTTAAATACAGTACATTCAACTAACAGTTACCTTGATGAATTTGTTCGTAGTAGTGAAAATTATTTTGAAAATCTTTCAACTCGAATTTCTGAATTTTATTCTGTTTACGCATTAGAACAAAATTTTGGTCGTGGTCAGCAAGGAAATGCGTGGCATAGTGAAGTTGGGAAAAATATTCTTTTCAGCACAATTATATATCCAAATATTTTGCCCGAAAATCAATTTGAATTAAATAAAGCTGTTTCGCTTGGCGTTTACGATTTTGTTAAATCCTACATAAATGATGATTTTCTTAAAATAAAGTGGTCTAACGACATTTACTATAACGATAAAAAATTGGCAGGTATTCTTATCGAAAACACAATTATTGGTAATAAAATTTTGTATTCTATTGCCGGTATTGGATTAAATTTAAACCAGATAGGTTTTCCCGACAATTTACCAAATCCAATTTCATTAAATAATATTACAGGTAAACAATATAATCTTCAAGAAAGTATTGAAAATTTATTAAGCTCATTAAAAAAACATATTTCGATGATTGATAATAGCTCTTCACAGCTAAATATTGATTATCATAATTCATTGTACCGACTTAACGAAATTCATAAATACATTTATAACAAAAAAACCATTGAGGCAGCTATAATAGGTGTAAATGACAAAGGTTTTTTAAAATTAAAAACTATTGAAGAGCAAGAAATAGAATGTGCTTTTAAAGAAATTAGGTATATAATTTAGTAAAAAATTATCTTTGTTGCATAAAATATTCGTATAAAACTATCGAAGTAGCAATTGATGCATTTAACGATTCGGCACCTTCAACTTTTTTATAAGCTTTTATTCCCGGAATAAGTGTTTTAATATTTAACATATTTTCAACTTCTTGGCTAATACCATGTGCTTCATTACCAATAATAATTACAGAATTTAAAGGCATTTTTGTCTCTGATAATAATTTCCCTTCTAAAAATGTTCCAACTTTTGTTCTATTTTCAGGCAACAATTTTAAAAATTCAACAATATTTGTGTAATAAATTGAAACTCTATTAATAGAACCCATAGTTGATTGTATTACTTTTGAATTGTAACAATCAACAGTATTTATAGAGCATACAATATTTTTAACACCAAACCAATCGGCAGTTCTTATAATTGTTCCCATATTGCCGGGGTCGCGAATATCTTCTAAAACTAAAATTGGTATGTTTTCGGTTAATAATATTGATAAATCGCTATTTTTTTGTTGGTAAAAAACGCATAATACAGGTGAAGCTGCTGCTAATCCTGTAATTCGTTCCATTTCGGAATGTGATATTTGGGTAATTAAATTTGCATCTAATTTTAAAAAATCATTATTTTCATCAATCCACTCTTTTATTGCAAAAATTTGTTTTATTTTTCCACCGGAATTAATTAAATCAATTACCAATTTTGAACCTTCAGCTATAAAAAGTTCTGAGTTGTTTCTATCTTTTTTTTTATGTAACGATTTTACACTATTAATTTCATTTTTTGTAATCATTTTATTAACCTCCTGCCATTAAATGTATTATCATTACATTGTCGCCAATAGTTACTTTAGTATCTTCGTAATCCTCTTTTTTAATTAGCTGATTGTTAATCTTTACAATAATTCTATTATAAGAATATTTTTTAATATTTAAAATTTCGTTTACCGATAAACTATTTTTATCCGTTTCTATAAATTCTTCCTTATTATTTAATGTAATTCTCATAAATCTATTTTTTTACAAAATTAATTAAAAATGGCAATAATATTAAAATATTTTTTACCACAAAGTTTGGCACGCTGATAACGCTGAAAAAAAGCGGTTAGTTTTTTTCAATGCAAAGTTATCAAAGGAAACGCAGAGAACACGCAAAGTTATTTCATTAGCACATTAGCACATTATCAAATTATCACATTGGTACATTAGCATATTAGCACTTTTATCTATTAAAAAGTAATAAAAAATATAAACATATTCAATAATTTACTATTTTTAGGCTCAAATAATATAAACTAATAAAAAACAAAAAAAATGGGAAAAGAAATTTGTAATTTAGAGCCAAAACCTTTATGGGAAAATTTTTATAATATCTGTCAAATACCTCATCCATCTAAACACGAAGATAAAATTCGTGAGTATTTAGTTGCCTTTGGCAAAAACTTAGGATTAGAAACTATTGTTGACGAAGTAGGAAACGTAATTATTCGCAAACCAGCCACCGCCGGTATGGAAAACCGCAAAGGAGTTGTTTTACAAGGGCACATGGATATGGTTCCACAAAAAAATAACGATAAAAAACACGATTTTAATACCGATCCAATTGAAACAATTATTGGCGACGATGGTTGGATAAAAGCAAACGGAACTACTCTTGGTGCTGATAACGGTATTGGATGTGCCGCTGCTATGGCTGTTCTTCAATCAAAAGATATTGCACATGGATTAATTGAAATGTTAGTTACTACTGACGAAGAAACAGGAATGACCGGTGCTTTTGGTCTAAAATCAGGTGTTTTAAAAGGTGATATTTTAATGAACCTCGACTCGGAAGATGAAGGTGAACTTTATGTAGGTTGTGCCGGTGGAATTGATGGTACTTTTACTTTTAATTATAAAGAAGAAACAATTCCTGCAAATATGGAAGCATATAAAGTAAGTGTTACCGGCTTAAAAGGTGGACACTCGGGAATGGATATTGTTTTAGGACTTGGAAATGCTAATAAAATAATTACTCGTTTTATTTCACAAGCAACAAAAGAATTTAACATTAGATTAGCTTCTATAACTGGTGGTAGCTTACGTAATGCAATTCCTCGCGAATCATCGGCTGTAATTCTTACTCCTGCTGGAAAATCGGAAGCAATCAAACAGTTTCTTTTTGGATTTTTCGATATTGCTTCTGCTGAATTAGCTATTTCGGAACCTGATTTTAAAATGACAATTGAGCCAACTGAAATACCTAAATTTGTTATTGATACAGATAATGCAAATAGAGCTATTAAAGCAATATATGCTTGCCCGAATGGCGTTATGCGTATGAGTGATGCTATGCCAGGTTTAGTTGAAACTTCAAATAATTTAGCAATTGTATCCTCCGATAATAAAAAAATTGTTATCAACTGTTTAATGAGAAGCTCTGTAAACAGTGCAAAAGATGATTTAGCTGATATGATGGCTTCTGTTTTTGAACTTGCGGGTGCCGAATGTAAGTTTGAAGGCGGATACCCAGGTTGGAATCCAAATCCAAACTCTGCAATTTTAGAAGTAGCTAAAAATGTTTACAATAAAAAATATAGTAAAATTCCTGAAATTAAAGCTATTCATGCAGGATTAGAATGTGGTTTATTAGGAAATGTTTATCCAAACTGGGATATGATTTCTTTTGGTCCAACTATTCGTAATCCTCACTCCCCTCGCGAACGAGTTAATATTGAGTCGGTAGGTAAATTTTGGGATTATTTAGTAGAAATATTAAAGAATGTTCCTGTAAAATAAATTTTTAATAATTGTTAATGGTTAATGGTTAGTTTTTAACCAGTTACCATTAACCGGACACCGGTCACATAATTTAATTTAATAAAGTAATTTTTAATTTCGTAAATAAAAAACTCCTTCTTGAAATCAAGAAGGAGTTTTTTAAAAAGTCCCATAAATAGGGATTTTTAAAAATTAGATTTTTCGAGACGAACAAAATTTTAAAACCGCAGTTTACCTTAGTAAATGAGGATTTTAAAATTGCAGTTCAACGAAAAAAAAGCAATTTTTATAAGTCCCGTATCGAATTAATTATTCGGCAAATACCTCAAGTGTAACCGAAACTCTAACTTCTTTATGAAGATTAACGTTAGCAGTATATGTGCCAATTTCTTTAATAGACTCGCCATCGATATGAATTTTCTTACGATCGATGTCAATATTAAGAAGTTCTTTAATTGCATCAGCAACTTGAATAGTGTTAACTGAACCAAATATTTTGCCTTTTTCCGATGCTTTTGCTCCAATTTTAAGAGTAGCACCATCAATTTTAGAGGCAATAGCTTCAGCTTCTTTGCGAATTTTATCAGCTTTAAAAGCTCTTTGTTTTAAGTTTTCTGCCAAAATTTTTCTGTTCGATTCGGTTGCTGGTTTTGCAATACCTTTTGGGAACAAATAATTACGAGCATATCCATTTTTTACATTAACTACATCGTCGGAAAAACCTAGATTATTAACGTCTTGTATTAAGATGATTTCCATTGTTTTTTGTTTTAAAAATTATTTCATCAAATCTGCTACGTAAGGCATCAACGATAGATGTCGAGCTCTTTTTACTGCTTGTGCTACTTTACGTTGGAATTTTAAAGAGGTGCCTGTAACTCTACGAGGTAATATTCTACCTTGTTCGTTTACAAATCGCAAAAGAAAATTCGCATCTTTGTAGTCGATATATTTGATTCCACTTTTTTTGAATCTACAATATTTTTTCTTTCTAATATCAACCGCTATCGGGGTTAGATATTTAATTTCTGTTTGATTTGCCATAGTTCAACTGATGATTAGTTTTCTTTACTTTCTAATGCAGCTTTCTTGTTATCACGTTTTTTGTTGTTATAAGCAATTGCATGCTTATCCAATTTAACGGATAGAAAACGCAAAATTCGTTCATCTCGTTTAAGCTGAACTTCTACTTTTGCAATAATATCGCCTTCCGATTTATATTCGAATAGGTGATAAAAACCGGAACTCTTCTTTTGAATTGGGTATGCAAGCTTACGCAAGCCCCAAATCTCTTGATGAACAATTTCTGCTCCGTTGTCTGTCAGAAATTTCTCATACTTTTTTACCGCTTCCTTCATCTGATCGTCAGACAAAACGGGAGTCATAATGAAAACGGTCTCATACTGATTTGACATACTAACTGTTTGTTTTGTGATTAATAATTTGTATTTTTTTCAGACGGCAAAAGTACAAAAAAACTTTCTTTTTACCAACAATTTAATTTAATTATTTATTGTTTCGTTATTATTTTAAATAAACTTCCTATTTTTGTACAATTAATATCATTAAAAAACAATAAATGAAAAAAGTAATTAATACGACTAATGCACCAAAAGCTATTGGTCCTTATAGTCAAGCTATTGAAGCAAATAATATGGTTTTTATCTCAGGGCAAATCCCAATAAATCCTGAAACAGGTATTATTCCTGAAGGCATTGATGGTCAAACAGAACAAGTTATGAAAAATATTGGTGCAATATTAAAAGAGTCTGGTTTAGATTACTCGAATATAGTAAAAACAACTTGTTTGCTAAGCGATATGGATAATTTTCAGGCGATGAATGCAGTTTATGCAAAATATTTTCCCGAAAATCCTCCGGCTCGTGCTGCTTATGGTGTTTCGCGTTTACCACTTAATGTTCTTGTTGAAATTGAATCCATTGCTGTAAGATAATTCTACTTTGAATTTTTCAATGTAAAAAGTATCTGCACGAAAACCAATAAATTTTCTTGTTTACTATATGGTGTTTTGTCGTTCCGAGTGATAGCGATGGTTTTGTCATTCTGAGCCTTAGCGAAGAATCTCATTCGCTTTGTTCTATAGATGCTTCACTGCGTTCAGCATGACAAAGAAGAATGTCATACTGAGCCTGCCGAATTATGTATGTTCAGAATTGGGGGTTTAGACAAGCTCAGCCTAACAAAAAGTGAGAGATACAAGAAATAATATGACACAAATAATTGAAATAAGTGTATTTCGTGCAAACATAAATTAAAGGTTATTGAATAAGAAACTTATAAGATAAGCTGGATAACTCTTTGTGAGCTTTAACAACTTTTGCTTTTAACTCCTCTTTAAAAGTAAGTAATTTATTATAAAGATCTTCGTCACCGGTAGCAATCATTTGAAGAGCTAAAATTGCAGCATTTCGAGCACCATCAATTGCAACAGT
>CAZRCF010000063.1:0-11556 GCA_964598505.1 uncultured Lentimicrobiaceae bacterium
ATTATTTACAATCGTTGAGTAATCTTTTGTAAAGTAACGTTTTTCCACGATGCAAAATTGCCATCAATTATTTGTTTTCGGGCTTCGCCTACCAACCATAAATAAAAGTGAAGGTTGTGGATACTTGCAATCATACCTGCTAATATTTCGTTTGCAGTAAATAAATGACGTAAGTATGCTTTTGAGTATTCTTTATCGGCAAAAAGGTCGCTTTCAGCATCAATAGGAGAGAAGTCGGCTTTCCATTTTTCGTTGCGCATATTCATAATGCCATTTCGGGTAAAAATCATACCATTTCTGCCATTTCTGGTTGGCATCACACAATCAAACATATCAACTCCCATGCTTATTCCTTCTAAAATATTTGCCGGTGTACCAACTCCCATTAAATATCGTGGCTTATTTTTTGGTAAAATATTACAAACTAATTCGGTCATTTCGTACATTAAATCAATTGGTTCGCCAACCGAAACACCACCAATGGCGTTACCTTCTCTGTCCATTGATGCAATAAATTCTGCCGATTCTTTACGCAAATCTTTGTAAATGCTACCTTGAACTATTGGAAAAAGTGTTTGTTCGTATCCATATATTGGATTTGTATTGTCGAAATGGTTACAGCAACGTTTTAACCATTGATGAGTAATATTCATTGAGTTTCGAGCGTAATCTTTTTCGCAAGGATAAGGCGGACACTCGTCAAAAGCCATCATAATATCGGCACCAATAATCCGCTCAATATCCATAACTCGTTCGGGAGTAAAAAGATGTTTTGACCCATCAATATGCGAACTAAATGTTACTCCTTCGGGTGTTATTTTCCGTCTATGAGCTAACGAAAATACTTGAAATCCCCCACTATCAGTTAAAATTGGTTTGTCCCAACCATTAAATTTATGTAATCCTCCGGCTGATTGTAAAATATCGATACCTGGACGAAGATACAAATGATATGTATTTCCTAAAATTATTTGAGCTTTTACATCGTTGCGTAAATCTCTTATATGTAATGCTTTAACTGAGCCAATTGTGCCAACAGGCATGAAAATTGGAGTTTCAATTATTCCATGAGCTGTTTCTATAATTCCTGCTCTGGCATTGCTTTTTGTGTCGGTTGAAGCTAAAGTAAATTTCATTTTTTTTGATAATAGAATTGCAAAGTTACTTAAAATTATAATAATTTACCTAAAGTGGTTATAAACCTATCTTTGTTGATAATTATTTTATTAAATAGAAATCCTTTTTTGCTTTATATCTAAATTTGTATTCTTCATATAATCGAACTATTAGTAAATGTTTTTAAAAACTCATTTATTATTATTATTTTCTTACATTTCTAATTATTAATAATTTATACTAACTAAATGTTTAATGATTTTTTATCTTATATTACTCTAAATTTGGCTAATGGCTTAATGTTAGTGTTTATGTTTGTGTTTCTAATACAATTATTATATTATTGGGTGATATTTAGTCGTTTGGCATTTTTTAAAAATAAAAAATATATATCCGACAATAAGCCTGTATCAATAATTGTTTGTGCTCGCAACGAGTATAAAAATTTAGATGAATTTTTACCCAAAATATTAGAACAAAAATATCCAAAATTTGAAGTATTATTGGTTAATGATGATAATGAAACAGAAACTGATTTTTTACTGTCGGATTTGAAATTAAAATACAAAAATTTTAGAGTTATTGATGTTAATAATAGTATTTCGTTTATAAAAGGTAAAAAATTTGCAATTTCGGTAGGTATAAAAACTTCTTCTTACGACAAAATATTATTAACCGATGCCGATTGTTATCCATCATCGGAAAATTGGTTGATGAATATGCAAGCCGCTTTTTCAGATAAAAAGGAAATAGTTATTGGCTATAATAGATATGAACGCGAAAAAGGTTTTTTTAATAAACTTGTTAGATTTGATTGTGCATGCAATGCAATAAAATATTTATCGTTTTGTGCTGCCGGCATTCCATATAAAGGCGTTGGTCAAAATTTAGCATATACTAAATCTTTGTTTAATAAACAAAACGGTTTTACATCGCATTATTCAATTCCTTATGGTGATGATGATATATTTGTTAATAAATCAATTATAAAAAATAATGCAGTTCCAGTTTATAACCACGATTCTCACACAATATCAATCGCTCCCAAGTCTTATGATGTTTGGTTAAGGCAAAAATATAGAAATTTTATTACAAGGCAACATTATCGTTTTTTAACTCAATTGAGTTTAGGTTTTTATAATTTTAGCACTTATCTGTTTTATATTCTACTAATTTTATTACCAATAATCGATTCAGAAAATCTTATTAATCTTATAGTAATATCAGGTATGTTTTTTGTTCGATTAATATCTCAAATACTTATTTTCAAAGGAGCTTTAGAAAAATTAAACGAAAAAGGATTAATTTTGTTAGTACCTTTTTTTGAACTGTTTTTTTTATTTTATAATCCAATAATGATTTTTTCAAAATCTTTTAATCAAAACAAATGGAAGTAAAAGGAAAATTATCAGAAAAAGCATATCGTGATTATACGTTGGTATTAGAAGCACTTGATGGTAATCAAAAAGCATATTCCCAGTTAATGAATAGCTATAGAGATTCATTGTATTTTTTAATGTTGAAAATGACTAACGAACCATACTACGCTGAGGATTTAACAATTGAAGCATTTGGAAAAGCTTTTAAATGTTTAAGTCAATACTCGCCTGATTATGCTTTTAGTACTTGGCTTTTTAAAATAGCATCAAATAATTGTATTGATTTTTTGAGAAAACAAAGAAATAACACAATTTCAATAGATAATTCTTATAACTTAAATTCAGAGGAATCATCAAATATATTTGAATTACCCTGCGAGTCGGCAGCTCCCGATGCTTCGATTATTGAAAAACAAAAAAATATTTTTTTGCGAGAATTGGTAAATAATCTTAAACCAAAATACAAACATATTGTTGAACTTAGATATTTTGAAGAACAATCTATTGAAGAAATATCTGAAGTGCTTAATTTGCCTACAGGAACTGTAAAAGCTCAACTATTTCGTGCCCGCGAATTACTTTATAAAATGATAAAAGGTACTGAAATAACTATTTAAAAAGTAAAAAGTAAAAAGGCTACTCAGTGAATAAAGTTGAACTTTTTGAAGTAGATGTGCTACACTCAAGTTTAATTAATTTTGTATTTTTAAAACTTTATTTTATTAAAACCAAATTTTGCTTGTTAGTTTCCGCTCCTGTAGAAATAAATGTTAAATAATATTATTTTTTTGAAATAATTATTTTTTGAATTTTGCAATGATTATCAGATTATTAACTATTTTCTAGTAATTTTAATTTTTTTATATTAAAAGTTAAAATTATATGCTAAAATATTTAGTTAAATAATTTGCTTATTTTATGAAATTGTATTATTATTGCATAATGCAAACAAAAAAATTAAATTAAGATGTTTGTATTTAAAAATATTTATTAACAAAAATTATTATTATGAAATCAAAATTATCAATTTTTACTTCAATTATTCTGTTATCGGTATTAAATGTTTCCGGACAGACAGTTTATGAAAATGGTCGCAATTCTGAAAATAATCAAAATACTAATATTCAGATTGTTCCGTCTATTACCCCTGTTATTATTACACCCACGCCATTATATTCTAGTGATTTGCCTGTAAATGATAATGTAATTGCTGACGATCAAATAATTACAGGTAGTTTGGGTGTTGGATTTGATTGTGTTGATGGTGAATCTTTTGGATTTAATACAATTTTACTTAAAGAAAATAATTTAAGAATTCGATTTGAAGATACTAGTAATCCTCCATTCCCTGGTATTGATTGGACTTTAATTGCAAATGATGCCAATTCTGGAGGTGCTAACTATTTTGCGATAGAGTTTACAGATACAACTTCATCTGTTATTCCATTTAAAGTTATGGCTGGTGCACCAGTTGATGCAATTAATATATATTCAAATGGCAATATCGGATTTCGTACAGCAACACCTTCGCTATCTCTTCACGCTGCAAAAGGCGATACACCTGGATTAAGACTAGAACAAAATAATACATCAGGATGGACTCCTCAAACATGGGATTTGGCAGGTAACGAAGCAAACTTTTTTATCAGAGATGTAACAAACGGCTCAAAACTACCTTTTAGAATTCAAACTAACGCCCCAACAAATTCATTAACAATTTTAGATACTGGAAATGTTGGAATTGGTACTTGGTCCCCCACACAAAGGTTAGAGGTTAATGGAGGTATTAAATTAGCTGCTATATTAAATGCACCAGGTTTGCCAACTGAAGGTACAATTTTTATGGATGGCACAAATCATTTATTAAAATATCATAATGGAACTCAATGGAATGAAGTTACAGATGACCAAAATTTAACTTCTGCAACATTAACAGGAAATATTTTGCAAATATATATTGAAAATGGCACTTCTGTTTCGGTTGATTTGCAACCATTAATTGCCGGCTTAGAAGCAAGAATTGTAGCATTAGAAGCTGCAGTTGGAATTAAAGAAAGTAAAGTTGATAAAATTTCTTTCTCACAGAATACACCAAATCCATTTATTCTTGAAACTAATATTTCTTTTTTTATTCCTAACAATATCAATAATGCTAGTTTAGTAATTTACAATGTAAAAGGATCAAAAGTTAAAGAGATTCAAATTGACAAAAGAGGTAACGGAAATTTGGTAATTACTAAAAATGATATTGAAACTGGTTCATATTTTTATACATTTATTCTTGATGGCAAGAAAATGGAGTCTAAAATTATGATTAAAGTAGAATAGTTTTTAATAATTTTTTAAAACTTAGGAGCTTGAAATAGATATTTCAAGCTCCTTTTCAATATAATATACAACTATTTTAAATTAAAATTTTGCACCAACGATAAATCGTTATATATTTGTTCAATATTTAGATTAAAGCTTATAATTTTCAAATTAGCTTTAAAAAATTATGCTAAAAAATTAAAACTCTAAACATTTAACTTTTTTGAAATAGATACATAGAATGCTTTTTAATTCAATTAATTTTGCAATATTTTTACCAATAGTTTTTATACTATACTGGTTTGTATCTAAAGGGAACTTGCGTTTTCAAAATATTTTACTACTTGTATCAAGTTATTTTTTTTATGCTTGTTGGGATTGGCGATTTTTGTTTTTGCTAATATTTTCTACCTTATTAGACTATTTTACAGGGATAAAAATACATAATGCTATAAAAAAATCGAAAAAATTATTTTGGTTATGGCTTAGCATAAGTATAAATTTAGGATTTCTTGGAGTTTTTAAATATTACAATTTCTTTGCCGAATCATTTGCCGATGCGATATCATCATTTGGATTAAAAGCTAATTTCGGAACCTTACAAGTTATTTTACCTGTTGGTATATCGTTTTACACTTTTCATGGTTTATCATACGTGCTTGACCTATATAATAACCGTATTAAGCCCGAAAGAAACTTTATTGATTATTCAGTTTTCGTTAGCTTTTTCCCATTGCTTGTTGCAGGTCCAATAGAAAGAGCAACTCATCTTTTGCCTCAAATTATTAAAAAAAGAGAATTTAATTATTCGAAAGCTGTTAATGGTTTAAGGCAAATTTTGTGGGGTTTATTTAAAAAAATTGTAATAGCAGATAATTGTGCCGAGTTTGCAAATACAATTTTCAATAATTCAGCTGATTATAATGGTAGTACGCTTGTTTTGGGTGCAATGTTTTTTGCTTTTCAAATTTATTGCGATTTTTCGGGATATTCTGATATTGCACTCGGAACAGCTCGGCTTTTTGGTATCGAACTACTACGAAATTTTGCTTTTCCATATTTCTCAAGAAATATTGCTGAGTTTTGGAGGCGATGGCATATTTCTCTCACAACTTGGTTCAGAGATTATCTTTACATTCCATTAGGAGGAAGTAAGGGCGGAATTTGGATAAAAATTAGAAACACTTTTATAATATTTATTGTAAGTGGTTTTTGGCACGGTGCTAATTGGACTTTCATTGCTTGGGGGGTTTTAAATGCAATTTATTTTTTGCCATTACTATTAACCAAAAGGAATCGAAAATATATAAATAGTATTTCCGAAAATCGTTTTTTGCCTACTTTTAAAGAGTTTTCAAGTATTATTTTCACTTTTGGGCTTACAGTTTTTGCGTGGATATTTTTTAGAGCAAATAGCATTGAACATGCTTTGAGTTATATTTCCGAAATATTTTCTTTATCTCTTTTTAGCTTGCCATATTTCGAAGGAATTAATAAAGTTTCAATTACAGTTTTATTAATTATTCTTTTTATATTTATTGAGTGGAAAGGAAGAAACCTGCAATATGCTATTGAAAATTTAGAATTTATTAAAAACAGAACCGTAAGATTGTGTGCATATTACACATTGGTTCTTATAGTTATATTTTTTGGTGGCGAGGGGCAAGAATTTATTTATTTTCAGTTTTAAATTATGAAAAAGTTTATATATCGATTTATTATTTTTGTTCTGCCATTTGTTTTGTTGGCATATCCGGTTGATATTTTTTTATCGCATAATTTAAAAAAAACAAACGAGTATGCCGGCGAAATTGAAGTTTGGAACGATATTTATAATGGAAATATTAATGCTAATATATTGATATATGGCTCTTCGAGAGCTTGGACACATATAAATCCAACTATTATTGGGGATTCCCTAAAAATGTCATCGTATAACTTAGGAATTGATGGGCATGCTTTTGAATTACAATACTTTCGTCATAAAGAGTATTTAAAGCATAATCGTAATCCTAAAGTAATAATTTTATCTCTTGATATTTTTGGTCTTGATAAGAAAACAGAATTATTTAATAATTCGCTTGTTCAAAAAGATTGTTTAGTTAATATAAACCAGTTTTTGCCTTTTATGCTTTGGAATACAGATATTTATAAATACACTTCAACTTTTAAAGGATATAATTGGTTTGATTATAATTTACCATTAATAAGATTTTTATGTAACCAAAAAGCTACAATTCATTCATTAATATCAATATTTAAAACAAACAATAAAAAATTTAGAACAAAAGGATTTAAAGGCAAAAAACAAATTTGGGATGGAAAATTTGAAAAAGCAAAAAAACAGTTAGGCAGCTATAAAGCAAATATTGATAAATATTCATTTAATTTATTTGAACAATTTATACAAGAATGCAAAACAAAAAATATAAAACTAATATTAGTATATACTCCCGAATATATTGAGGGTCAAAAGTTTATTGCTAACAGAGCCGAAGTGATTTCAATTTACGATTCGTTAGCTCGAAAATATAATATCAATTTTATAGATTACTCAAACGATGAGATTTGCACTCAAAAACAAAATTTTTACAATGCAACACATTTAAACTATAAAGGTGCTGATATTTTTACATCGAAATTAGTTAATGATATAAAAAAAAGTCTTCAAAAAATAGAGTCTCCAAAAAGGTAATTACATACTAATTATATTGGCTAAATTGAATATAAAAAACAAAATAATATTATATTTTAGCCAAATATTTGACTAATTAGTAATTACTTTTATTATATTTGCAAAAAAACACACATACCAATTAATAATAATTGAAATGAGTAATTTTCATTTAAGAGCAAATGTTGGAATAAATGAAACCAAATATCATGTTGGTTTATCTATTGTTGAATTTGTTGAAGATGAAATAATAATTGTTTATTCTCCTGCACTTGATTTAAGTGGTTATGGCAAAACTATTGAAGAAGCTCAACAATCTTTTACAAATGCTATGGAAGAATTTTTTAGATATACAACCAATAAAAAAACATTAGATAAAGTTTTAAAAGATTTAGGTTGGGCGGTAAAAGGGTCAAAAAAGAATCTTAAATTTAATCCCCCAAAAGATTCAGATTTAATCATATCGAATTCTCTTTATAATGAAATAGTAAACAATAAAAGTTATAAAGTATCTAAACAACAAATAGAATTTTCATAGCAATCTTTTATGTCTGGAAGTCATTTGAAAAATGTTCCGCTAAAACTATATAGAGATTTCTTAAAAGAAAAAGGATGTGTATGTAACAGAAGTAATGGAGGACACGAACATTGGACGAGAAATGATTTGTTGAGACCTATTACTATTCAATCTCATATTGACCCAGTTCCTGAATTTATAATTAAAAATGGATTAAGATTACTTGGTTTAACCAAAAAAGATTTCATAGATTGGATTTAGTCTCCACCCACTGTGGTGGTTTTATTATTACCATTAATCCAAAAATCACATTAGATACCCTTTTAATTTCCTTAATATCAAATCGGTAGGCAAACCAACAACATTAGTATAAGAACCATTAATTGAGCTAATAAATCCTAAGCCAATCCACTCCTGAATTCCATAAGAACCGGCTTTGTCGAATGGTTTATAATGTTCGATATAATAATTTATTTCCGATTTGCTGATTTTACAAAAAGTTACATAGGTTTTTGAGGAAAAAATATCTGTAAAATCGTTTGTTTTTATACAAATTCCGGTAATTACTTCATGTGTTTTATCGGAAAGTTGGTTAAGCATTTCAAAAGCCTCTTTTGCATTTTTGGGTTTGCCTAAAATTTTATTATCAACTGCTACAACCGTATCGGCTGTAATAATTAAAGTATTTTTGTCATAATTTTCAATATTAAATGCTTCCGATTTTTTAATGGCTATATCTAATGCAACTTCAGTTGGCGATAAATTTTCAATAATTTCTTCGTCGATAGATTTTATTTCTACATCGAAATTAAAACCTAATAGTTTTAATAATTCTTGTCGGCGTGGCGATGCTGATGCTAAAATAATTTTATATGGATAATCGGAATACATAATAATTTTTAGAAATTGAAATAGTTGAAATAAAATACAACAATAAACGCTAAAACAATAAAAATTATGATTTTTGATAAAAGTAATGCAAATTTATAATCGTTTTTATTTTGAGCTTTTAAAATTGAAAATGCTAAATATAATAATGGTGCAGAAAAAGCTGCAACAGAAAAATATGCAAACATCTCTTGTCCGATTTTAATAAATTGATATTGAATTAATGCAGCATAAATTATTGTAATTATTATTGCAATAATTGTAATAATTTTAGCTTTTTTTATGCCATAACGAGTTGAAATAGAGTATTCTAATTTATAGGTGTTATCTTGAGCATAATTTAAATCTTTAATCCAATGATAAATTAAAACGATTAAAAAAGTTAAGCTAAAATATATAAAAGAAGCAGTTTTAATATTTGATATACAGGTATGACAATCAACAAAACAGGTTGGAAATTTTATAAGTGCGAAAAACTCAAATAACCATGGCAGAATAAATATAAATCCAAAAAGTACTGATATTGTAAGGTTGCCCCAGAATAATAATCGTTTATATTTAAAAGCATAATACCAAACTGCAAAAGAGGCAATAATAAAAATAGAACCTAAGTTTAAATTATTAATTTTAAATGCAACTAATATTCCTGCTAATGAGCCTATTGTAGCAAAAAGATAAAACATAAAACTTGCAATTTTTGGTTTAATTTTATAGCCAATAATATTGTTTTTATTATCAATTTTATAATTAAAAAATTCATTAATAATAAATCCGGCAGCAGCAATTGCGGTTGTTGCAAAAACCAAAATTGCAAATAATTTATTGTTTAAAAACGGTAAATTATTGCATAATCGCATAAATGGAATTAATATAAAAATGCGAAAAAGATACATTGATAATATAATGATTATAAGGTTTGTACCTTTTAATAATCGATAATAATTTTTAATATTTGTTTTCATACGTTTAGTTTTTTATTTATTTTATTGTCGTATGGAACTCGCTAATTATCAACCTATTGGGTGAAAAGAATTTTTATGCTCGTTTCATAATAATATTTTTAAATTTCATTTATTTGTTGAATTTTATTTGAGTAACTTTATATGGATTCTAAAAATTAGGTTTTTCGAGGCGAATAATTTTAATTGGTGACTGGTAAACGGTGACTGGTGAATGGTTTTTTAATATAAGGTTCTTTTGTATTTACCAGTTACCCTGCACCTGCTACCTTGTACCATTATTTGCTCAACGAAAAAAAAGCAATTTTTAGAAGTCCCATTATGTTTTACCAATGAAAAGCATCTTTGTCAAACCATTTACCGTGAATTTTCATTACTTGTTCAATAATATCGCGCACACAGCCATCGCCTCCATTAAATTTTGAGATATAGTGCGAAATACTTTTAATTTCTTCGGCAGCATTAGCAGGGCATGCAGCTATAGAAGCCATTTTCATAACTTCGTAATCGGGAATATCATCGCCCATATATAAAATTTCACTATAAGATAAATTATTATCACTGATATATTTTTCAAAAACCTCTTTTTTATTCGATATACCCAAAAAAATATCAGTAATTTTAAGAGCTTCAAAACGTTTTGTCATCGATTCGGAATATCCACCGGAAATTATAACAATTCGAAATCCTTTTTTTACTGCTAACTGCAAAGCATAACCATCGCGAACACTTGTCATTCGTAGTTGTTCGCCATCGGGCAATACCAATACTTTTCCGTCCGAAAGAACGCCATCAAAATCGAACATTAATGTTGTAATATGTTTTAAGTTTTCTTTATAATTTATCATTTTGCTGAATATTTATCAATAATTTGTTTGCTAAGTAATGTATATATCTCTTTAAAATCGTTATTTTTCAATAATTTTATATGTTTTTCAATAATTTTTTTATCGCTTCGTTTTGCTGGTCCTGTTTGGGCTTTTTGTGGCGATAAAGTTATAGCTTTTAAAGCAGTTTCGGTAATTAATGGGTGCAAAATTTCAAAAGGAATATTTTTACTTGATAATATTTCTTCGGAACACGAATATATATAATTTACAAAATTATTGGCAAAAACTGCTGCTAAATGTATTGTTTCACGCTCAGAAGAAGAAATTTTATATACTTTTTTTGAAATCTGATTTGATAGCAATTCAATTTCTTTATATGTTTTATTATCAGATGCTTCAATACATATAGGAATATTACAAAAATCGACCTCTTTGTCTTTTGAAAAAGTTTGTAATGGATAAAAAACTCCATACGGATTTGTTAATTTCGAGAAAATTTCAATTGATAAAGACCCTGAAGTGTGTAATAATAGGGTAGTAGGGCTAATTTTTAATTTCGGAATAAGCTCATTATAAATATCATCGGCAACACAAACAATTAAAATATTGGAAGCAATTTCGTTTGGAAAAAAATTATTTGAATATTTTGTATTTATTTTTTCAGCAAGTTTGCGAGCATTATCAATGGTTTTGCTATAAATGCAATCAACTTTAAAACCATTATTAGCAAACGCTTGCGACAAATGCCAAGCCACATTCCCCGAACCAATAAATGAAATTGTTTTATTCAATTTGTTTAAATCTTTATTTATGCAAATTTATTGAAAAAAAGGTGTAATGGACAAAATTAATGCTATTTTTTAGACAATTATCTCATGTGGAC
>CAZRCF010000064.1:0-581 GCA_964598505.1 uncultured Lentimicrobiaceae bacterium
TATTTTTATGATAAAACATTATGCAAAAACAAATAAAAAAAGTTACCTTTGTCGAAATTTTTGTAAGAAATATAACACAAATAAATAGATAATTAATATGGCTACTAAAAAGAAAGAAAACGTCGAAAAAGAAAGCGTTGTAGTTAAGTTTGCAGGCGATTCGGGCGATGGAATGCAACTTGCAGGAACACTTTTTGCCGACACCGCAGCTTTAGCCGGAAATGAAATGGCTACATTTCCTTACTATCCAGCCGAAATCAGACCACCTCACAATACAATTGCAGGTGTTTCTGGTTTTCAAGTTCATGCAGGTGCAAATATTCGCACATCCGGCGATTTATGCGACATCTTAGTTTGTATGAATCCAGCATCACTTTTTGCAAATATTAAAAATGCAAAACTTGGTGCAACTTTAATAATCGATACATCATCGTTTATTGATAAAGTATTAGAAAAAGCTAATTATAAAACAAACCCACTTACCGACAACAGTTTAAGTAGTTATAAAGTGGTTTCTGCTCCAATAACCGAAATTGTAAAGGATGTTTGCAAAGACTTAGGATTAGATATTAAAACTATTG
>CAZRCF010000064.1:591-11496 GCA_964598505.1 uncultured Lentimicrobiaceae bacterium
ACACGTAATCTTTTTGCATTAGGTGCTGTTTTATATATTTGCGATTACGATTTGGAAATCACCATAAAAATGTTGAAAACAAAATTCAAATCAAAACCACAAGTATTAGAGGCAAATATTTTAGCTTTAAAAACTGGATACGTATTTGCAGAAGCATCAGAAATACAACTTTCCCAAATACATCTTCCTCAAGCGAAAATGGAAAAAGGAAATTATCGGAATATTACCGGAAACGTAGCTACAGCTTGGGGTTTACTTGCTGCTTCAGAACGTTCGGGAAGACCATTGTTTTTAGGTTCATATCCTATAACACCGGCTACCGAAATTTTGATGGAATTAAGCAAACATAAATCGCTTGGAGCTAAAGTTTTTCAAGCCGAAGACGAAATTGCAGGTATCTGTTCAGCTATTGGAGCTGCTTTTGCCGGTTCTATGGCTTGCACAACTACTTCCGGTCCTGGTTTATCACTTAAAGCCGAAGCAATTGGATTAGCTGTTATTACCGAATTACCATTGATAATTGTTAATGTTCAACGTGCCGGTCCTTCAACCGGTATGCCTACAAAATCGGAACAATCAGATTTATATATAGCTCTATTTGGTCGTAATGGTGAAGCTCCATGTATTGTTACAGCAGCTTCATCGCCTGCCGACTGCTTTATAAAAGCTTATGAAGCTGCAAAATTATCGATGGAACACATGACTCCGGCAATTTTGCTAACTGATGGACAAATGGGGCAAGGTTCGGAACTTTTCAGAATACCAAAAGTTGCCGATTTACCATCAATTACACCTCCTATTGCACAACCAAACGAACCAAACTATGCACCCTATAATAGAGACAAAGAAACTTTAGTTCGTAAATGGGCAATTCCCGGAACCGAAGGATTGCGTCATCGAATTGGTGGTTTAGAAAAAACCGATGGCAAAGGTTTAGTTTCTACCGATCCTTTTAATCATGAATTAATGATTAAATACCGCGAAGATAAAGTACAAAAAATTGCTGATTACATTCCTGAGCAAGAAATTGATGGTGATGCAGAAGGCGATTTACTTGTAATTAGTTGGGGTGGTACAAAAGGTTCTGTTCTTTCGGCAGTAAAAAAATTACAAGAAGAAGGTAAAAAGGTTACTCATGCTCATTTTAGCTATATTATGCCATTACCAAAAAATACAGGCAAAATATTAGAAAATTTCAAAAAAATAGTTGTTTGCGAACTTAACTCTGGTCAATTTGCAAATTATTTACGTATGACACACCCAACGCATCAATATTTGCAATACAATAAAGCGCAAGGATTACCATTTACAATTACAGAATTAGTTGAACATTTCAATAAAATGATTTAAGGAGGAAGATATATGAGTTTTGAAGAAAATTTAACAGTAGAACGCTCAAGAGTTCCATTATCAAAAGAAGATTTTATTAGCGACCAAATGGTTAAATGGTGTGCCGGTTGCGGTAATCACGCAATTCTTTCATCGGTTGGCAATGTTTTTCCAAAAATAGGATATAGAAAAGAAAATTTTTGTGTTGTATCAGGTATTGGCTGTTCATCGCGGTTTCCATATTATGTAAACACTTATGGCTTTCATGGCATTCATGGACGTGCATATCCTATTGCATCAGGCGTAAAAATGGCAAATCCGCATCTTAGTGTTTGGCTTGCTTCTGGCGATGGCGATTCAATGGCTATTGGTGGAAATCATTTTATACACATAATTCGTAGAAATCTTGATGTAAACATTTTGCTTTTCAACAATCAAATATATGGTTTAACCAAAGGTCAATATTCTCCAACTACACCAATAGGCTCTGTTACAAAAACATCGCCTTACGGAACAATTGAACATCCTTTTAACCCAGGCGAACTAATTTTAGGAGCACAAGGTACATTCTTTGCCCGTGTAGTTGATACAAATCCAAAATTAATGACCGAAGTTATGTTTGAAGCAGCAAAACACGATGGAACTTCTGTTATTGAAATTCTTGAAAATTGTGTGATTTTTGCTGATGGCACTCATAAACAGGTTACATCAAAAGAGTTAAAAGATGATAATCAATTAATTCTGAAAAATGGCGAACCAATGTTGTTTGGAAAAGATAACGATAAGGGAATTATTTTAGGTAAAAATGGATTAGAAGTTGTGAAAATTGGCGAAAATGGTATTACATTAAAAGATATTTTAGTTCACGATATGTACCAACAAGACCCAGGCATTCATTTAATGCTTGCTAAAATGGATCCGCCAAATTATCCAAAAGCTTTAGGTGTTATTCGTGCTGCAATGTATCCAACTTATGACGATTTAATGGAAGAACAAATTCAAAACGCAAAAGCAACAAGTAAAATTACATGTGTTGACGATTTATTAAATAGTGGTGACACATGGAAAATATAAATTTCTAATTACTGAAATAAAATAGGCTGTTCGGAAATGAACAGCCTATTTTATTTATAATAATATTTAATCAAAATTATTTTGCTACTTCTTCAGCAACTACTTCGCGTGTATTTACAACTGCAACCACAACGTTTGCTTTGTTTTCCATTATTTCAAAATTTGATGTAACAACATCGCTAACCTTAAAAGATTGGTCAATATCCAACTCGCTAATACTAATATCAATCATTTCAGGAATATTTTTCAACAATCCATTAACTCTTAATTTTCTGTATTTTTTAATTAATTTTCCACCACGTAGAACGCCAGGCGATGTTCCAATTATATTAATTGGAATAGGAATTGTGATAGGTTTTTTATCAGATACTTCTAAAAAGTCAATATGAATTAAAGCTTCTGTTACCGGATGAAATTGCGATGCTTGAATAATAGCATTCATTTTTTTATCACCAAAAGTTAATTCGGCATATCGAGTTTCCGGAGTATAAATAATACTTTTAAACTGTTTAGTTTCTACAAGAATATGGTATTGTTTTTCACCACCATAAACTACACATGGAACTAAGTCCTGTTTGCGTTGTGCTTTTGCATCCTTTTTCCCTACGTTCTCGCGCAGAGAACCGCTAATTGATACAGATTTCATTGTTAATTTTTTAAATTGTTAATTTTTAAATTGACTGCAAAATTACAATAATTATTTGTAATATTTTAATTTTTTTGAAAATAGTATTTTATTATTATAGAACTAAAAAACTAAAAATTCAAATCATTGAAACATTAACAATACCTAAAAATAATTATTTATAGGTCCATAAGCATGAAAGAAACCTGTAAGCATAACAGTATTAACATCTTGCTCGGTTTTTGCAACGCAGTTGCTAACTAATTTTTTTCCAATTTCAACAGCACGTTTTCCATAGTTTAAAGCCATTTTTGCACCTTCGGTTTGCATATATTTTATTTCATTAAAATGAGCATTTAACAAATCATCTTTTTCGGGTGAGGCAATTACAACTTTCCAAATAGCTAATGCTGTGGGCATAGATCCCAAATACGTATCGCATTTTTCTTTTATTTCACTTACTGCAATATACGATTTAGTTTCGTAATTATAAATTGAAACTGGGCGACCTTTTTCATATTGCATAAAACCATCTTTTTGCGAACCATCGGCATTTTGACCACCTTTAACGCCAACAGAAATCATTGAATTTAATAATTCGCTATTAAGATTTTCGTTGGCTATATTTGTGTCCATAACTTTTAAAATATACTGGCAAACATCAATTCCTACGTAATCGCAAAGTTGAAAAATACCCATTGGGCGAACTAAATACTCTTGACTAACTTTATTTACAACGTAAATTGCTTCGTGTAAACTCATTTCTTTTCGTAAACGTTCTACTTCGGAAGTTGCATATAAAACATCGCGCAAAAAATGACCATTACCAATAAATCCGGCAATATCATTTGATGGAACAACAATTTTTCTTAGTTTTTTCGCAAACGTTACTGTAAAATCAACTAAATCGGGTAAGGTTTTATCGGCAGCAATTACCTCAACAAGTTTTTGAATTGCCGGTGGATTGTAAAAATGGCAACCAACAATTCGTCCCTCTAAGTTTGCTTTTTCGTTTAAAATATGAATTGGAATTGAAGATGTATTTGTTAAAAACCAAGGCTTATTTTTATTGTTTTGATTTATTTGCGAAAATAATTTTACCTTTAAATCAGGGTTTTCACTTGCCACTTCAAAAATTATGGTCGATTTATAAGCAATTTCAATTTCAGTAATTGGATTTACAATTTCTAAAACAAAATTTACATATTGTTCAATAATTTGAGCATCTTCGGTTGCGTTTGAAAATAATGGTTTAAGCAATTCTATTTTTTTTTCGGCTTGTTTTGTTAACTGTGTTTTTAAATAGCTTAACAAACCGACTAATGCCTCTTTCGATAAATCGAGTGCATTTAATACATAATTAATTTCTTTATTTTCGGGTTTTAATTTCAAATCAGCCATTTCGATAGCTGTTAACAAAACAATACCGCTACCCATTTTCCCGGCAGCTCCTAAAATTGTTACATTTTGTAATCTCTCTTCGTATTTCATATTATTCTTTTTTATAATTTATTTTTTCACCAATTTGGATTTCTTTTTTCCATAAATGCTTTCATTCCTTCTATTGCATCAGTATCGAAGAGCGAACCAAATTCTTGTGCTTCTAATTTACAACCATTTTCAAAAGTATCAGAATAACCTTTATGTATTACTTTTTTTGCTTTTTTTATAGCATTTGGTCCTTTTAAAATAATTTTTTTAGCAATTTCAAAAGTTTGAGCCATTAAATTTTCCGGTTCAATAATTTTTTGAACTAACCCAATACGCAATGCTTCTTCAGCATTTATAGCATCGGCTGTCATAGTTAAATAAAGAGCATTTCCAATTCCTACTAATCTTGATAAGCGTTGTGTGCCAGCATAACCCGGAATAATTCCCAAGTTTACTTCTGGTTGTCCGAATTTAGCATAAGTGCTTGCAATACGAAAATCGCATGCCATAGCCAATTCGCAGCCACCACCTAATGCAAAACCATTAACAGCAGCAATAACTGGAATTTCTAAATTTTCAATTCTATCGAATGTTTTTTGCCCAATAAGGGATAATTTTTCACCTTCTTTAGCCGATTTTCCAACCATTTCCGAAATATCGGCACCGGCAACAAAAGCTTTACCTTCACCAGTAAATATTATTATTTTTACTTCCGATGGGAGATTATCTAAAAAATGATTTATCTCAACAAAAAAGTTTGAATTTAATGCGTTTAATTTTTCTGGTCGATTGTTAATAATTACTGCAATTGAATCTCGAATATCTATTTTTAATTGTTTGTATTCCATATTTTTTACAAAAATAATATTTAGCAATTATAATGATTGTATTTTTAATTTAAAATTTTGTGCAATTTAATAATAAATTGTTTACCTTTTTCCGATACTATTTATAATTTCTTTAACAGCTGAATTTCATCAGCCCAAATTTCATCGTTTGGAGTTTCCAAAATTAGTGGAATATTATCAAATCGAGAGTCGTGCATTATCATTTTAAAAGCATTTATTCCAATAAAACCTTTTCCCAAACTTTCGTGTCGGTCAACTTTGCTTCCACACTCTTTTTTCGAATCATTGATATGCATTCCTTTAAGATATTTAAATCCTATAATTCTTTCAAATTCGTCGAACGTAAAATTGAAACCTAACTCTGTTGTAATATCATAACCGGCAGCAAAAGTATGGCAGGTATCAATACAAATTCCAACTCTTGATTTATCTTCTACATAATTTATTATTGCAGCCAAATGCTCAAAACGAAAACCTAAGTTAGTGCCTTGTCCGGCAGTGTTTTCAATAACCGTAGTTACTCCTTTGGTTTTATTTAAAGCAATATTTATCGATTCGGCAATTGTTTTTAAACAATCTTCTTCACCAATATTATTCAAATGGCTGCCCGGGTGAAAATTCAAGCGGTCGAGACCAAGTTGTTCGCAACGCTGCATTTCATCAACAAAAGCACCTCTTGATTTTTGTAAAGCATCGTCATCGGGATTTCCTAAGTTAATCAAATAACTGTCGTGAGGCAATATTTGATGAGGCAAATAGCCATATTTTTTACAGTTTTCTTTAAATTTGCTTATACTTTCTGCCGAAAGTGGAGCAGAATACCATTGACGTTGGTTTTTGGTAAAAAGAGCAAAAGCTGTAGCTCCAATATTGTGTGCATTTATGGGAGCGTATTCAACGCCCCCCGAAGCACTTACATGAGCACCAATGTATTTCATTTTATTATGTTTTTAAATCAGTAAGTCGTATTTTTAAAGCTATTAGCTTTTAGCATTTAGCTATTAGCTTCTTTTAACTTATTTCTTAAATTAGCTCATTTTCAAATTTTCAAATTAATTAATTTTCAAATTTTTACTTTCTTCCCACTTTCCGTCTCTCATTTATTTTTTTAATTCGGCATAATATTTATAGAAGTATGGAATAGTTTCAATACCTTTATAGAAGTTGAAAAGCGGATAGTTTTCGTTTGGCGAATGTATTGCATCAGATTCTAATCCAAAGCCCATAAGTATTGATTTTATTCCTAAAACTTTTTCAAACAGTGCAATTATCGGGATGCTACCACCGCTGCGAGTTGGTATTGGTTTTTTGCCGAAAGTAGTTTCGTAAGCTTTGCTTGCAGCAGCATATTCAATAGTATTAATTGGAGAAACGTAAGCCTCGCCACCGTGCAAATTTTTAACTTTAATTGTTGTATATGGAGGTGTAATTTTGTTAAGATGATCTTCAAAAAGTTTTGCAATTTTATTTGAATCTTGAGCAGGAACTAATCGCATAGAAACTTTGGCAGAAGCAATAGATGGAAGTACAGTTTTTGTGCCTTCGGTAATATGTCCCGACCAAATTCCGTTAATATCTAATGCAGGGCGAATTCCGGTGCGTTCAATTGTTGAATATCCTTTTTCGCCCCAGTCTTCTTTAATATCTAATGCTTTTTTGTAATTATCAAGCGAGAAAGGAGCTTTTGCCATTTCGGCACGTTCTTCGGCAGAAACATCAATTACATCGTTGTAAAATCCTTCAATAGTAATGTGATTATTTTCATCGTGAAGCGAAGCAAGCATTTTCGCCAGAATATTTGCCGGATTTGCAACTGCTCCACCAAAAATACCGGAATGTAAATCGCGATTTGGTCCTGTAAGTTCAACCTCCATATATGCCAAACCTCTTAATCCAACTGTTATTGAAGGAGTATCTTGAGCTATCATACCAGTATCGGAAACAAGAATTACATCGGCTTTAAGCATTTCTTTATGTTTTTCACAAAATTCGCCTAAACTAACCGACCCAATTTCTTCTTCACCTTCAATCATAAACTTCACATTACAAGGCAGTTGATTATTTTTTACCATATATTCAAACGCTTTGATATGCATAAACGACTGACCTTTATCATCATCGGCACCACGTGCAAATATTTTTTCGTCTCTAATTTCGGGTTTAAATGGCTCTGTTTTCCATAAATCTAAAGGCTCAACCGGCATTACATCGTAATGTCCATAAACCAAAACTGTTGGCAGTTTAGCATCAACAAATTTTTCGGCATATACAACCGGATTTCCCGCTGTTTCCATAACCTGAGCTTTATCGACACCTGCTGCTGTAAGTACTTTTTGTAAATGATTTGCTGCTTCAATCATATCAGGTTTGTTTTCCGATAATGCACTTATTGAAGGGATTTTCAGAAAAGAGAATAATTCTTGTAAAAATCGTTCTTTGTTTTCTTCGATGTACGGTTTTAAATTTTCCATTTTTTTTATATTTATTTATTATTCAAAGTCTTTTGAAGATATATATTATGAATTATTATTTAATATTTTTAATGTTTATATTACCAAATAAAGATTTCATTTGAGAAATTGCTATCTTATTAAGTTCTATCAATCTTTCATTTTGATTCAATTTTTGATTAATTAACAAGGCATTTATACTTTCTAAATTAGAAAGTACTACTAATTGTTCGATAGTAGCAGAATCTCTAATGTTACCTTCTGTCTCTGGATTTGCATCTCTCCATTGTTTCGCCGTAATTCCAAATAAGGCTACATTTAGCAAATCGGCTTCATTTGCATATACAAAATTAATTTGAAAATTACTTATCTCTTTGGGAATTAAATATTCTTTAATAGCATCAGTATGTATAATATAATTGACTTTTGCAAGCATTCTTTGTATATTCCATTCTAATTTTAAACGGTCGTTTTCGTCATCTTTTAACCGTTGGAATTCTTTTATTAAATAAAGTTTAAAACTTGAACTTACCCATGATGCAAACTCAAAGGCAATATCTTTATGAGCATAAGTTCCACCATTATTTCCTTGTTTTGAAATAATACCTTTTGCATTAGTGCTATCAATCCATTTTGTAGGAGAAAGTGTAAAAGTATTAGTGCCTGCTTCATATATTAAGGAGTCGAATTCGACCCCTTTGAAATCGGGGTTGTTTAATTGTTCCCAAAGCCCTAAAAATTCAATTGTAGTTTTTGAACGTAACCAGTTTTTAACGACATCTTTAGGTTCATAAGGATTTTTATTTCTTGCTATATCAGTAAGCGAAATAAAATCTTCACCATATTTTTTTAAAGTGGTTATTTCTAAACCTTTTACAATTATTTTTTTGCTTATCGACATATTGAAATTAATAATTTTAATTAATTAAAAATTCTGCTTCTAAAAAGCTTTTTAATTGTGATGGTTGAACGTTTCGAGTTAAAATTCCTTCTTTACAATAGGAGATAAAACCATTTTGTTCGCTAACTACAATTGCAATTGCATCGGTATTTTCGGTTATTCCTAAAGCTGAACGATGACGCAAGCCTAAATCGGAAGGTAGATCAAAATTAGCTGAAACCGGTAAAATGCACCGCGCAGCTTTTAATCTATTGCGATGAATAATAACAGCACCATCGTGCAAAGGGCTATTTTTAAAAAAAATATTTTGCATTAATTCCCAACTAATTCGTGCATCAATAACTTCACCCGAATTAACATATTCTTCCAAATCGTTTGAATTAGAAATAACAATTAATGCACCTGTGTAATCGGAAGCCATTTTCCTACATGCTTGCACTATAGAGTCAATATCTATACGTTCTTGTTCTTCGTCTAATATTTTCCAAAACATATATTTACGATTTCTAATAAAATTAGGGGTTCCCAATAAAAGAAGAAATTTTCGGATTTCGGGCTGAAAAACAACTACCAATGCAATTACACCAACACTAACAAATTTTCCTAAAATTTCAGATAATAGCTCCATTTCAATGGCATTAACAATTTTCCATATAAAAAATACTGCTATTATGCCAGCAAATATTTTCATTGCAGCTGTTCCTTTTAACAAACGATAAAGTTGATAAATCAAAACTGCAACAAGTAGAATATCAATTATATCAACTAATTTAATTTTAATAAAATCGAGTACAAATAACATATTTTAGTGTTTAAAAAACAATTTATAAGAGAATATACAAACCTACAAATTTTTTGTTTAATAATGAATTTTCTTTTTGAAAAAAAACAGTTAATGTTTAATCTTCTTGACTAAGTATATATACACAAGTAAAAAATTATAGAATAAAATTAATTACCATCGAAATATTTTATTTTCTCAACGATTTTAATGGCTTCAATAGCTTCATTAACATCATGAACTCTAAGAATTTTTGCACCTTTTAATAATGCAATTGTATGTAATGCAGTTGTTCCATTTAACGCTTCATCGGGAGAAATATTTAGAAATTTATTAATCATAGATTTTCGCGAAATGCCTACTAATAATGGTTGTTTAAAAATCTGAAAATCGGCTAAATTTGCCATTAATTCGTAGTTATGATCAATAGTTTTGCCAAAGCCAAAACCAGGATCGATAATAATATCTGTAATTCCAATACTATTCATTTCGTTAATTTGTTTTGAAAAAAATGAAATTATATCATAAGTAATATTATTATACTTAGGGTTATGCTGCATTGTTTTAGGAGTGCCACTTGTGTGCATTAACACGTAAGGCACTTTATGTTTAGCAATAGTTTTGAACATGTTTTTATCAAACGTTCCACCCGATATATCATTAATAATATGAACACCTTCGCATATAGCCATTTCTGCTATATTAGCACGCCAAGTGTCAACGGAAAAAATTGCTTTTGGAAAATTACGAATAAGTGTTTTAATTACGGGCATTATTCTATTTATTTCTTCTTTTTCATCAATTTCCGGAGCATTAGGGCGAGTGGATACAGCTCCAATATCAATTATTTTTGCTCCTTCGTTCAACATTTTTTCAGTTTGAAAAATCCACTCCTTTTGGGAATTATATTTACCACCATCAAAAAAAGAGTCGGGGGTTATATTTAAAATTCCCATAACTATTGGGTTTTCTAAGTTTAATAATTCACCTCTGCAATTTATTGAATTAAATTTTGAAAACATTTTTGAAAAATTAATTTTTAAAATTGGTTCTGTTTAAGAATATTGTGAATATTGAATTTTAAGATTCTGCACTTCGACAGGCTCAATGTGACAGTTATATACATCTATTTCAAATATTCAACATTCATTATATAACAGAACGTTAAATTATAATAGTAAAAGTACAAAAATAATTATTAATGCAAAAAAAAGAGGCTTAAGCCTCTTTTTTTGTAATTTATCGTATCAGCATAACTTGTCCTTGATATTCGTGCTGAATACCATCAAAGTCTCGCAAGTTTATTTTGTAAACATATATGCCCGGCAATGCTTTAATTCCATTATACATACCATCCCAGCAATTATAAGGAGTTGATGATGAGTAAACTAATTCGCCCCATCTACTAAATATATGCATTGTATAATCTTTGGTATCTACACCAATCCCTTGTGGGCAAAATTCCT
>CAZRCF010000065.1:0-11431 GCA_964598505.1 uncultured Lentimicrobiaceae bacterium
TTATTGTAGTTTTTTTATCTGTTTTTTGTACTCTTTATTAAAATATTTAAACCAACTATCATCTTTGGTGTATTCCGCAATTTTTAATTTATAGTTTACTTTTGGGTTTTCTTTAAAATCGGCAATTGCAAATTCGCGTGCTATAACTTCTTGAACAATTTCGGTTTTCGATTTTTTAAAATCTTTAATTTTTAATTCATTTAAAAGAAAAAAAGCATTTTTAAAATCACGAGAATTTACCAAGTAAGTTGTTCCATAAACAATATATTCTGCCGTAAATTGGCTTATATACAAATGTAATGGTTTATGTTCAATTTTAAAGATTTCAAGTTTATTTTGATTGTAAAATGTGCTTAAATTACTATACATTGTTGTAGCTTCGGAATATTTTTTTCGTGAAACTAAATTGTTGCATTTAATTATGTCTTCTTGATATTTTGAGGCATTTTCATAAGTTTTTATGCCATTTTTGGCAACCTCAACATTTAATTGACAATCGATGTTTGATTCTGAAACCGAAATTGCATTTTTAAATAGTTGAACCGATTCGATATAAGTTCCAATATTAGCTTTATTTTGAGCATCTGTAATATTTTTGTCATAGCTTGTTTGAGCTATTTTACATTGTTGACTAAAAATTGAGTTTTTTAAACTTTCAATTTTTTTATTCAATTTTAAATTGTCGGTAAGAAGATATTCGCGTTGTTCATCAAGAATTTTATTTAATTGAATTCTTGCTTTAGGCAAATCGTTAGTTGCCACTATTTTTTCTGTATTATCGGCGTCAATTAAAAGAAGTTCTAATTTCGATTTTTTTAGTAAATCGGGCAATTGCTTGTCGTTTTTTACACTGTAATATTTTTCTATACCTATGGCTTCGCTGAAATTAGAAAAAGCATCGTAATAATTTTTGGCTGCAAATGAGGCTTTGCCATTTTTTACTAATGATAAATATTGGTCGGCTTTTATTTGTTGCTTTAACGAAATTGCTTGATTGTTACTATTCACATATTCAGCATATTGTGCTTGATAATTAATAGCTTTTTCAACAGTTAAAAGTGCAACAGAAAATTTAGTAGCTTTATATTCGTAATGTGCTTCGGAAATAAGTTTTTGGTAAATATTATTATGACAATTTGCACGTAAAATATTAATAGAATCGTTGCAGATGTAATTTCGTATGTTTTTACAAAAACCTGAAATTTTCTCTAAACTTAAAAGTGCCTCCTGAAAATATTGCTGACTAATTTGAGTTCGAGTATCTTTTATTTTTGCACTTTCAACATCTTTCGCTAAATATATTGAATTGTCCCACAAATCTTTATCAATATTTTGTAGTAAAAAGAAACTATTAAGCAGGCTCATCGACTCGTCAAAATCTTTGTCTTCATAAGCCATAAGAGCTAAATAGTATTGAGGATTAGGGTATTGAGAATTATAGCTAATTGATTGACGAAAATCGTTACGAGCTAAATTTCTTTTATTGTTGTTGTATTCGCTAACACCTTTTTCAAAATATAAACGATGAATTACCGAACGTGTGTAGTTAATATTGCTTTGTTTATCGCTGATATTTTTTCTAATATCACGCATTTTTGATTTTAAATTTAATGGATCGTTTCGCTTAACATCTAAGTCGCTCCAAAAATTATTATTTTCGATATTTGAAAAACGCCTTGTAAGATTATCTAAATGTTGCTGAACTTCTTGTAATTGCTCAAAATTTTCAGTGTTTAAATTCATTGCATCGATATATAACAAATTCAAATCTTTATCGGCTTCATAATAATGATAAATTGAAGAAGTTTTGGAGTTAAATCTTTGCAAAGATTTATGATTGTATGCAAAATTTCGTTTTTTTATAATAAACATATAATCGGAACTCTGCATTGTATCGTTATAATTAAATACAATTTCATTATTTCGAGGCGAAAAATTTGTCTCTGAAATTGAAAACTGTTTTAATTCTTGTCCATTTTTTCTGTGCAAAGTGCCTTCAAACTGGTAATTTGAGGGAATAAACTCATCAGAAACATCAAAATCCATATAATAATGATCGCCTGAAATTTTAATATTATCGTACGAAACAAAAATCTTTAAACTTTTATTTTCTTTAGTAATTCTAATATTTTCGTCACAACTAAACGTAACTTTAGTATTAAGAACAGAAACATGAAGTGAGGAACAAATTTTTTGAAGCATTTCATTTATGTATTGCTGACTTCCACTGCCAGCAGCTTTATAATTTAGCAAATATGATTGTTTTTTTGAGGACTCGAAAACTAATGGAGTTTGAGCTTTTGCCCAAAAAACAATAAAAACAGCAATAATGGTTAATTTAAGTTTCATAAATATTTATTTTTGAATACAATATTAGTAAAAAAACAGTAATTTCACAATAAATTTTAAGGAAATTGAATTTCAAATATCGTGCAAAACATTTTAAAATTACATTTGTTAATGTTTTTAACTTTGTCAGAGTTTTTAAACTCTGACAAAGTTATCTATATTTAACTAAAAATGAACGAATGAAAACAGGTTTTAAAAGCTGGATAAATGATATTAAAAGTAAAAATCACAAGCCAAAATTTGGCGCACTCGAAATATTAAAATATATAGGACCGGGCTTATTGGTTACTGTAGGATTTATTGACCCAGGTAATTGGGCATCAAATATCGCAGCCGGAGCAAATTATGGTTACAATTTGCTTTGGATGGTAACATTATCAACCATTATGCTAATAATTCTTCAACATAATGTTGCGCATTTAGGAATTGCAACCGGATTATGTTTATCGGAAGCAGCAACCACTTTCCTGCCGAAAAGATTATCGCGACCAATATTATCAACAGCAGTTTTGGCTTCAATTTCTACATCGCTTGCCGAAATTTTAGGCTCGGCAATTGCTTTAAATATGTTGTTTAATATTCCGATAAAAATTGGAGCTGTTTTGGCAGTTATTTTTGTTTTTATTATGCTTTTTACAAATTCGTACCGATTAATTGAAAAATGGATAATAGGTTTTGTTTCAATAATTGGATTATCGTTTATTTATGAACTAACATTAACAAATATAAACTGGAACGAAGCAATATATTATTGGGTTATACCAAATATTCCCGATGGCTCTATGTTGATAATAATGAGTGTTTTGGGAGCAGTTGTTATGCCACACAACCTGTTTTTACATTCGGAAATAATTCAAAGCAGACAGTGGAATTTAGAAGACGATAAAGTGATAAAAAAACAGTTGAAATATGAGTTTTTCGACACTTTTTTTTCAATGATAGTTGGTTGGGCAATAAATAGTGCTATGATTTTATTGGCAGCAGCAACATTTTTTCAAAAAAAAATTCCAGTCAACGAGTTACAACAAGCACAAAATATGCTAATACCACTTTTAGGAAACAATTCGGCTATAATTTTTGCAGTAGCACTGCTTTTTGCTGGAATTGCTTCAACAATAACTTCCAGTATGGCTGCGGGTTCTATTTTTGCCGGTTTTTTTAAAGAACCATTCGATTTTAAAGATAATCATAGCCGATTAGGAGTTTCAATTTCGTTAATAATTGCATTAGTAATTATATTTTTTATCTCAAATCCATTTCAAGGATTAATAATTTCGCAAGTATTTTTAAGTATTCAATTGCCGATAACAATTTTCTTACAAATTTATCTCACTTCGTCAAAAAAAGTGATGAAAAAATATTCAAACGGACGATTTTCAAATATTATTTTATTAATAATTGGTTTTATAGTAACAATTTTAAATGTTGCTTTAATTGTTAGTATTATCTAAAAAGTTTCAATAAATTTATTAAAACAATTTTAATATTCAACTCAAACAAACATAAAATACTGAACATTAAATATTCATTTTTTACTTGTTTTTTTATACCTTTGAAAAAAAATCAAAAAAACAATGAAAAGAATTTTATTTTTCTCACTTTTAATGTTGTTTTCAGTATCAATATTTGCTCAAGAGAATGTTAATGATTTGCTTGATAAGGGTATAAATTTAATTTCTAAAAAAGATTATAAAGAAGCAATTGAAGTGTTTAATAAAGCTGAAAAAATTAATTCTAACGAAGCGGAAATATATGCACATCGCGGTCAGGCAAAACATTTTTTGGGGCTTTATAAAGAAGCAATTGAAGATTACAATATGGCAATTCAGCTTCAACCCGATTATGCAGAAGTATATCATTTAAGAGGATTGGCTAAAGGTGAACTTAAAGATAATATTGGAGCTTGCGAAGACTGGCAAATTGCAGTTGATAAAGGCGAGAACTTAGCCAATGAGCTTATTGATGAATTTTGCCAGCCTGAAAAAGGTAAAACTAAAAAGAAATAACAAAACATTATGTTATACAACAAAATATTTATTATATCGTTTTTAGGTGTTATTAAAATGTTTATTACATAAAACTCTAATATGAAGAAATACACAATTATAATTGCTCTTTTGTTCTCATTTAATTTTATCAGAAGTCAAACAAGTGTTGATTCATCTGACTTTGTTGCTTTTTTTAATGCAAATTTAGGTTATCAATTTCCAAAATACGATATGGAAACTTGGTTTGGTCAAAATGCTAATGTTGGTGGTGGATTTTCGATAAAAACAACATCTAATTGGACATTTGAAATTGGATTTAATTATCTTTGGGGAAATACAATTAAGAATAAAGACTCCGTGCTGTATAGTATTTTAACTTCTGAAAAAAACATTATTGATGGGAATGGTCAATATGGTATAATAAACTACTCAGAAGCGGGTTGGAGCACTATGTTTACCATAGGGAAAATAATTCCTATTAGCAAAAAATATCAAAATTCAGGTCTTTGGATTAAAGCAGGATTTGGTTTATTACAACATAAAATATTAATTGAATCACAAGATAATCTAATACCACAAATAAAAGATGATTACCGAAAAGGTTACGATAAACTTTCGAATGGATTTTCTGCATCGCAGTTTATTGGCTACGTTTGGTTGAGCAAAAGAGGAGTTAAAAATGCTTTTGCGGGATTTGAATTTGTTGAAGGTTGGACAAAATCGCGTCGTGATGTTGATTTTAATACAGGATTGCCCGATACTAAAGCAAAATTTGACCTTTTAATGGGTGTAAAAATTGGTTGGATAATATCAGTATATAAACGAAAACCAGATGCTTTTTACTTCAATTAAAAATTATAAATGAGATTTATTTATTCACTTTTTATATACCTTTATAATTTTGCAATAAACTTTGCAGCATTTTTTAATAATAGAAAAGCAAAATTATGGGTTGATGGAAGAAAAGATGTATTTAATTTAATTTCTAATTTTACAAAAACAAATTCAAAACCAATAATTTGGGTTCATTGTGCTTCGCTTGGCGAATTTGAGCAAGGACGTCCATTTATTGAATATGTGCATAAAAATATGTCTAATTATTCAATTTTACTTACTTTTTTTTCTCCTTCGGGATACGAAATTAGGAAGAATTTCAGCCAAGCTGATTTTATTTGCTATCTGCCAATCGACACTCAAATTAATGCAAAAAGGTTTATTCAAATCGTAAATCCAGAAAAAGTGGTTTTTGTTAAATACGAATATTGGTTTAATTTTATTAATCAAATTCACAAAAAACAAATTCCATTATATGTAATATCGGCTATTCTTCGTCCAAATCAGCATTTTTTCAAACCTTATGGCTTTTGGTTTTTGAAACATTTAAAATATGTAAATCTTTTTTTTACACAAAATTCAACTACAACTCAACTTCTTGCAAAAAATAATATAAAACAGTTTATACAATGCGGCGATACTCGTTTCGACCGTGTATTGAAAATTGCATCACAACAAGTTGAATTCCCAATTATTAATACTTTTGTAGCAAATTGCAAAGAGAAGAATGTTATTGTAGCCGGTAGCACTTGGACTGAAGATGAAGTATTTTTAGAGCGTTTATTAAAATCAAACTCAAATTTAAAACTTATTATTGTGCCTCACGAAATACATTCTTCAAATATAAAATCAATACAACAATTATTTGCAAATCATAGTGTTGAAATATATTCGCAAACTTCGGAAGAAAGATTAATTGATGCAAAAGTTTTAATTATTGATACTATTGGAATGTTAAGTAAAATATACCGCTATGGTAAATTTGCATATATTGGTGGTGGTTTTGGAGCAGGAATACATAATATTTTAGAGGCTGTAGCATATAATATTCCCGTTGTATTCGGACCAAAATACTTAAAGTTTGATGAAGCAGTTTCGCTTATTAACTTAAAAGGTGCTTTTAGTTTTTCAACACAAGAACAACTAAATAATATTGTTAATCAATTACTTAACGATAATAATTTTTATAATAAAACTTGTGATATTTGCTCAGCTTATGTAAATGAAAATATTGGAGCAACAGATGTAATTGTGAAAAATATTTTTGGTACTAAGAATGAAAAGAATTAGTTATCAGTAAAAAAATCAAATATAGAGGACTTCTAATAATTGCTTTTCAATTTGTTTAACTATTTGAATTTTCTTCATCAACCTCATCATCATTTAAATACCATTTTAAGTATTCAATTTGCCGATAATCTTTTTTTGTAGGTCTTCCAATTCCGTGATCGCGTTGCTCAAACTTAATATTTGCAGTTTTTAATTTGTCGTATTCGGCTTGTGGTGTTAAATCTTCGCAAAACAGAGGAGCATGTTCTGCTCCAACACGTTTATCGAGAAGCGCTATAACCTTTATTTTCTTTTCGAGTAAACCAATTCTGGCAGTAATAATTTCACCTGTTTTTACTTCACGAGACGATTTGCATGAAACGCCATTAATTTTTACTTTTCCACCAATGCAGGCATCGGAAGCTATTGAACGTGATTTGAATATGCGAACACACCACAAATACTTGTCGATACGTACTTTTTCGGGCGATTTTGGAACAAACGACATCTCAATTATTTCTTTCGGAAGTATAACTTTATTGGAACTCCATTAAAATCGTATAACGACCTGATTTTATTCTCAATAAATCGAGAGTATGAGTCTTTAATATATTGGGGCAGGTTGCAAAAAAACACAAAAGTTGGGTATGCAATTGGCAACTGAGTAACATATTTAATTGAAATTGCTTTTCCTTTGTGTAATGGTGGAGGATTATTTTTTATAATTGGCAATAAAATTTCGTTTAATTGTGAAGTAACAATCCTTCTTGAACGGTTTTCGTGAACTTGCATTGCTGTTTCTACAACTTTAAAAATACGTTGCTTGGTTAATACTGACGTGAAAATTATTGGAACATCGGTGAATGGAGCAATGCGGTTTTTAATTATACTTTCAAATTCTAAGTGTGTATTATTCTCTTTTTCAACTAAATCCCATTTATTTACAACTATAACAACGCCTTTGTTATTGCGTTGAATTAAACTAAAAATATTCAAATCTTGTGCTTCAAAACCAACAGTAGCATCAACCATTAAAATACAAATATCTGCATCTTCAATAGTTCTAACTGAACGCATTACCGAATAAAATTCAATATTTTCTTCTACGTTTTTCTTTTTTCTAATACCGGCAGTATCAACAAGATAAAAATCGAAACCAAAATTATTATAACGTGTAAGCAGCGAATCGCGAGTTGTTCCGGCAATATTTGTTACAATATTTCTATCATCGCCCAAAAAAGCATTAATAATTGACGATTTTCCAACATTTGGTCGCCCAACAATTGCAATTTTAGGTATATCAAGATCTTCGTTTTTTTGATCGGGATTAAAATGTTTAATTGCTTCATCTAATAATTCGCCTGTGCCACCGCCACTAACGCTCGAAATAGGAATAGGTTCACCTAAGCCGATAGCCCAAAACTCATTATAATCAAAAAAATTTGATGGGCTATCAATTTTATTAACTGCTAAGATGATTGGCTTGCCGCATTTACGTAAAAGCATTGCCACATCTTCATCCATTGATGTAATTCCTTCTCTGCCATCAACCAAAAAAACAATAACGTCAGATTCTTCGATAGCTAAATTTACCTGTTTGGCAATCTCATCTTCAAAAATATCATCAGAACCTTCAATATACCCACCAGTGTCGATTACCGAAAATTCCACTCCACTCCAATCGCTATGACCGTAATTTCTGTCGCGAGTTACTCCGGCAGTTGGATCTACAATTGCCACGCGAGATTCGGTTAATCGATTAAAAAGTGTTGATTTACCTACATTTGGGCGACCAACTAATGATAAAATATTTCCCATTTTTTTATTGTTACATTTTAGCAAGTAGAGAAATATAGAGGGATTTTAAAAATTAGATTTTTCAAGGCGAACAAAATTTTAAAACCGCAGTTTACTGAAGTAAATGAGGATTTTTAAATTGCAGTTCAACGAAAAAAAAGCAATTTTTAAAAGTCCCGTATATTCTTTTTTGCTAAACAATTGATTTAAGAGTGCAAAAATACAAAATTCTATTCAATATTCATTAAATAATTTGTTTTCTGTGTTTTATAAAAACCATAAAATTCAATAAATTAATCGTTTAACTCATAATTATTGACTACTTTTGCAAAATAATAAAAAAAATTAAATACAATTTATAAATGATTATAGTATCAGACCTTAGCGTTCAATTTGGAAAACGAATTTTATTTCAAGATGTAAATATGAAATTTTTGCCTGGCAATTGTTATGGAATAATTGGTGCCAATGGTGCAGGAAAATCTACTTTTTTGAAAGTGCTTTATGGAGAAGTTGAAAATACAAAAGGTTCGGTGGTTTTTGGAACAGGTGAACGATTATCGGTGTTAAAACAAAACCACTCTGAATTTGACGAATGTGTTGTAATAAATACTGTTTTAATGGGACATTCCGACTTGTGGCGTATTACAAACGAAAAAGAAATATTATATTCAAAAACAGAATTTACTGAAGAAGATGGCATTAGAGCATCGGAATTAGAAGAACATTTTGCCGAAATGGACGGCTGGAATGCCGAAAGTTCTGCTGCAAGTTTGCTTAGCGGATTAGGCATTAAAGAAGAGTCGCATAACAAACTAATGCGTGAACTTACTGCTAAAGAAAAAGTAAAAGTGCTTTTAGCTCAAGCTCTTTTCGGGAAACCCGATAATCTTTTATTAGATGAGCCTACAAACGACTTAGATTTAGAAACAGTTACTTGGCTCGAAAATTATCTTGCAAATTTCGATAATACTGTTTTAGTAGTTTCGCACGACCGACATTTTTTAGATTCAATTTGTACACATATAGTTGATATTGATTACAATAAAATTCAACAATTCCCTGGCAATTACTCTTTTTGGTACGAATCGAGCCAATTAGCTTTAAGGCAAATGCAAATGCAAAATAAAAAAGCTGAAGAGAAGAAAAAAGAGCTTCAAGATTTTATTGCTCGCTTTAGTGCAAATGCTTCTAAGTCGAAACAGACTACAAGTCGTAAAAAAATGATTGAAAAGCTTAATTTTGAAGAAATTCAGCCATCAACACGAAAATACCCAGGTATTATTTTTACTCCCGACAGAGAACCAGGTAATAATATTTTGGAAGTAAAAAATATGAGTAAGAGTTTAGATGGAAATCTGCTTTTTTCAAATATGAATTTTACGATTCAAAAAAATGATAAAATTATTTTTCTTTCAAGAGATTCGCGGGCAATGACCCAATTATTTGAGATTATTAAAGGACATATTGAACCAGACAGTGGCTCTTACGAATGGGGGCAAACTATTACAAAAGTGTATTTGCCAGCCGAATATGAAGCACTTTTTGAGAAACCAATTTCATTAGCAGATTGGTTGGCTCAATATTCTACCGACACTACTGAGCTTTATTTACGCGGTTATTTAGGTAAAATGTTGTTCTCCGGCGAAGAAATATATAAAAAAGCAAATGTGCTATCGGGTGGCGAAAAAGTTAGATGTATGATTGCTCGTATGATGATTAGAAATGCAAATGTGATGATGCTTGATACTCCTACAAATCACCTCGATTTGGAGTCAATACAAGCGTTTAATAATACACTTATTAAGTTTAAAGGAATTGTTTTAATGTCGTCGCACGACCACGAATTTATTCAAACAGTTTGCAATCGGGTAATTGAAATTGGACCTAAAGGTATGATTGACAAACAAATGGAATACGATGATTATATTTCTGATGAACGTTTAATTGAACAACGAAATAAATTATATTAAAAAGAAATATGGAGTTTCACTTTTAAGTGAAACTCCATATTTCTTTTACCATTTACCTTGCACCATTTAACAACTATGAATATAAGCAATTAAATCGAGAACTTTATTTGAATAGCCCCATTCGTTGTCGTACCAAGCAACTAATTTTACAAAATTTGGATTAAGCATAATGCCAGCCTCTGCATCGAATATTGAGGTACGAGGATCGCCAATAAAATCTGATGAAACAACAGCATCTTCGGTATAACCCAAAATTCCTTTTAGTTCATTTTCTGATGCTTTTTTCATTGCAGCTTTTATTTCGTCATAAGTTGCAGCTTTTTCTATTCGGCAAGTTAAATCTACAACAGAAACATTTAAAGTAGGCACTCTGAAAGACATACCGGTTAATTTCCCTTTTAATGCCGGTATAACTTTAGTAACAGCTTTTGCAGCACCGGTTGAAGATGGAATAATATTTCCGGCAGCAGCACGTCCGCCACGCCAATCTTTTGCCGATGGACCATCAACAGTTTTTTGTGTTGCAGTAGTTGAATGAACGGTAGTCATTAACCCTTCTAATAAGCCAAAATTATCGTGAATTACTTTTGTTAGCGGAGCTAAGCAATTAGTAGTACACGAAGCATTTGAAATAATTGCTTCTCCTTTATAATCTTTGTTGTTAACACCCATTACAAACATTGGTGTATCATCTTTTGAAGGAGCCGATAAAACAACTCGTTTTGCACCGGCATCTATATGTGCTTGAGCAGTCTCTTGTGTAAGGAATAACCCGGTTGATTCAACTATATAATCGGCACCCACTTCGTTCCAACGCAAATTTGCAGGATTTTTTTCGGAAGTTACTCTTATTGTATTTCCATTAACAATTAATTTGCCGTCTTTAACTTCAATTGTTCCTTTAAACTGCCCATGAACAGTATCGTAACGAAGCATATAAGCCATATAATTTACATCTATTAAATCGTTTATTGCTACAACTTGTATATCATTTCGAGTTAATGATGCTCTTAAAACTAATCTGCCAATACGACCAAAACCGTTAATTCCTACTTTTATCTTATCCATTTTATTTAATATTTTTAATATGTTTATTTTTTTAAAAAACAAAGTTAATTAATTTTTTAGTATATAAATTTTAATATTATTGAAAATTTACCTTAAATCCACAAGTCATCTGATAACTATTTCAATATCCGTTATTTAGTAATTGCAAGAAAA
>CAZRCF010000066.1:0-11307 GCA_964598505.1 uncultured Lentimicrobiaceae bacterium
TTTATTTTTTATTTATTACATAATTTAATAATTAACATTAATTTATTTTGTTTTTAATTACTTTTGATGTCTTGAGAAAAAGAATTAATAAATTAAAACAAATAAAAAAAATATGAAAAAAATTAGATTAATTTCACTACTAATAGTGCTAACAATTATATCATTTAATTATGGTTGGTGCCAAATAGATGTAAAAGGTAAGGTTAAAGATAAAACTAATGATCGTGCTAACGAAAAAACCGACAACGCAATTGATAAAGGACTTGATAAAATTGAGCAAGGCGTAGGAAGTATTTTTAAGAAAAAAGACAAAAAAAAGAAAGAAGAAAAGGCAGAGGAAACTCAAACGAATGAATCAAATAGTGATGCGGAAAATACTGAACCAAAAACTACAAAGCCTAAAGAAAGTCCTAAATTAGAGAGTTTTTCAAAATACGATTTCGTTGCCGGTGATCAAATTTTGTATTTTGAAGATTTTGAACAAGATAATGTTGGCGATTATCCTGCTTTATGGTCGGGTAATGGTAGCGGTGAAGTAAAAAAAACAAATTTGTTTCCGGGAAAGTGGTTTCACATGGTTCAAGAAGAAATGGTTGCTACAATACAGAAAGATTTTAATTTACCTGAAAATTTTATTTTTGAAATGGATTTTATACCACTTGTAGGAACAAAGTTTGAGCAAGACAATTTAGATTTTGGTTCGTTTCAATTAACTTTTTACGATGGTACCGGTGACTTCTTAGATGATGCTCTTTACCCAGGCACAAATGGTGTCCACGTTTATATTCATCCATTAAGTTGGGAAGTTAAAGGTTATGCCGAAGGTGCTCAGTCGTTAAGAAATGGTGAAGGTAACATTGTAATGCCAAAACAAAATGTAATAAACCACATGATTGTTTGGGTTCAAAAATCAAGACTTCGCATATATTTTGATGGCAAAAAAACTGTTGATTTACCATCAGTAATTTATCATCCCCAAACAAAATTTAATCGTTTCAGAATTTCTACTTGGGGTTGTACAGGCTCTCCTATGATGAAAAACTTAAAAATTACTACTGCTGCTCCCGATACACGTAGTAAATTACTTACCGAAGGAAAGTTAATTTCGTATGGAATTTATTTCGATTCGGGCAAAGATGTTGTTAAACCTGAGTCGTATGGAGCAATTAACGATATTGCAAAAGTTTTAAAAGAAAACCCTACAGTAAAAATTAAAATTGTTGGCCATACCGATAGTGATGGTGATGATGCCACTAATCTTGACTTATCAAAAAGAAGAGCAGCTTCGGTAAAAGCATCATTTATAAAAGATTTTGGTATCGAAGCATCTCGAATTGAAACCGACGGTAAGGGTGAAACACAAACAATTGCGCCAAATGCTACATCCGAAGGAAAAGCAAAAAATCGCAGAGTAGAATTTATTAAACTTTAAAATCAAAATAATGATGAAACAAAAATTGATTATCTCAGCCGTAATAATTTTTTCTTTAGCAACTGCTTTTAGTCAAAATTGTAATATGTATTTCCCTTCTAAGATAGGAACAGTGCTAACTTATGTTTATTCTGAAAAAATTGATAAACCGGTTTCGAGTTGCACTTATAAATTAGTAAGTCAGGAGAAAAAAGGTGAATTTACAATTTTTAATATTGCGGGCGAATCGTTTGATAAAAAAAATAAATCGAAAATGACTTATAATTTCACTGCAAAATGTGATGGAAAAGCTTTTTACGTTGATATGAAAAGTAATTTATCAGGAATGGATGTTAAAAACCTTAGTGAATTTAAAATCGAATCAGATGAGCTTCAAATACCTACAAAGCTTGAAGTGGGTCAGAAATTAAATAATGGCTCATTAACATTAACTATTGAAGGTCCAGTTTCGATGGGGATGAAAACTTTTATTACAAATAGAATAGTTGAAGGTTTTGAAGACATTACAACACCTGCCGGAACTTTTAAGTGTGTTAAAATTACTTATGATGTTGAAAGTGAAGCAATGTTTATGAAAATTAAAACTAAAGTAATTGAGTGGTATTCGTTAAACATTGGCGTTGTAAGAAGCGAGACTTATGATAAAAAAGGTAAATTAGCAGGTTTTAACGTATTAACATCAATAAATTAACAAATATTTCTAACTAAAAACAAAAATTATTATGAAAAAATTATTATTGTCAGTCGTTGTAATATGCTTAATAATAAGCTCTTGCAATAATTCCGAAAGCACTTCAGCAGATAAAAAAGATGTAAAAGCAGCAACTGAAGCAAAAAAAGATATACCAAAAGGTCGTTATGCGCTAAAATCGGCTATTGTAGAGATGAAAACCGAAGTAATGGGTTTTGCTCAAAAACATGTTTTAATGTTTGACAACTATGGTTCAACAGAAAGAACCGATATTACGGGAAACATACTTGGACAAAAATCGCATAACATTAATATAAATAAAGATGGTTATGTTTATAGTATTGATATGATTAGAAAAACAGGTTCGAAAATGAAAATTCCTACCAAAAGTGGAGAAATTGATTTTGAAAACCTTGGTGCTGAAATTGCAAAAGAGATGAATATTAAAAAAGTTGGCACTGAAACATTTCTGGGTAAATCGTGTGATAAATATACTATTGATGATAAAAAATTAAAAATGAAAGGCTCATACTTAGTTTGGAAAGGTATTTCGCTAAAAACTGATATGACTGTTATGGGAATGAAAAGTGTAATTGTTGCTACAAAAATTGACGAAAATCCAACAATTACTAATGATAAATTTGAAGTTCCTGCCGGAATTAAAATGCAGAATTAATAATTTTTTAAAAAGCGTGTTTTGCACGCTTTTTTTCTTATAATCACATAAATATTAGCAAAATGAAAAATATATTTCTTTTTATAATTACTTTTTTTGTTAGCATACAATTAATTGCTCAGCAAGAAGTAAAAACTGAAACACTACTTACAATAGGCAATAATGAAACAGTTATTACCAGCGAAAGCAGATTTGTAGTTTCGTGTAAGCTAAAAACAAGTTGTGTGGTAACAAAAGATAACGACAAAAACACATTCTATGTATATCAAAATGGCTCTAAAATTGGCACTTTTAGTTCATTAAACGAAGCTTTTTCAAAATGCAATGCTCCTGTTGAATTAAGTAGCGGAGGCTCAATTTATAATTCAACAGACGGATATGTTTTTAATGAGTATTTGGTTATTGACAATGAGCAGTATTCTATAAAATTTAACAATAAAGTATATGGTCCTTATCAACAAGTTACAAACTTTTTAGTGTCAGAAGATAAACAAATTTTCTATGCTTTGGTGAGGCTTTCTGATTTGAGTCAGGCTATAGTTTCAAACTACAGCAAATTAGTAAAAATTAAAGACAATATTTCGTCATTTAGAATCAGCCCAACTGGAAAAAGTTGTATGGTAACTACTATTTCAGGTGTTGATATGGCTACAGAATTATTGAAATTGGCAAATTTGAATTTGCCAGACGAAGAGTATCAAAAAAGAGTTACCAAAATTATGGAAGATGCAATGAAACAAGCACAAAACCCTTCAATTTCAATCTTTTTAAGCAATGGCAGTGTTTTCGGACCTTATGATAAAGAAACTGTAAAATCAAATAATCCTGAATTTTGTAAAACTGGAGGCGATAACTGGATGATAATTATTGATAACAAACTGCTAATTAATGGCAAACCTGTTTTAGATTTTAAAGATATTTGGGTTTCACTTGATGATGTTTGGATATCGGCAGATGGCAGTAGTTATGTGTATAAAACTTATGATAAACTTGTTTTTAGCGATGGCAAAATATTCGAATATCCATTAGTTTTAGAATATTGCAAAGAAGATAATGGATTAGTTTGGATGATTTTAGAAAATAAATCAAAATTTGTAAAGTATAGCCGAAAATTATAATGAAATTATTTGCTACACTTCTGATATCTATTGTTTTACAACTTTCAATTAGTAATGCACAAACAAAAGAAAACCTTGATTATTCAACAATTTTTTATGATAGTTATTTAAATGCTACAAATTATTTAATTACTAATAAATGGATGCTTGACACCTTGCAAAAAAGAGGTGTTGAGCCATTTATTGCTATTTCAGTGGTTTTCCCTGAATTGCTAAGGTATAATAAACTTAAAGATTTAATTGAAGTTTCAGCACTAAAAACTCTTTATATTCAATACGGAAAAACATATTCCGATTTTTCGATTGGACGATTTCAAATAAAACCATCTTTTGCCGAAAACATTGAAATTGAATGGAATAAGTTATTGCTAAAGCCTTGTGAGTTAAGTAAAATTGTTTTTGATACTGCAAATACTAAAAACAATAGAGTAATGAGAATACAGCGAATGGATAACGATTACGGACAACTTTTATATTTATCACTTTTTTACATTATTCTCGATAGCAAATATTCATCATTTTTTAATAATGATATTAATAAAGTTTTATTCTTTGCAACCGCTTATAATTATGGTTTTAACAAGGATTTTAACAAAATAAATTCACATATTGGCACCAAAGAATTTCATATAGATTTATTTAAAACCGAAAATACAAAATGCTACTCTTATTCAGCTATTTCGTTGTTTTTTTATAGTAATTTAAAAAAATACAGAATAAAGTAATTAGTATAAGTTAATTTTTTTATTTGATTTTATTGATTGTTTTTCAATTTTTTGTAACACTTTATATGCTTTATTTTTTAGACCAGCTGAGAAATGCTCGGTTTGAAATGTTATTGATTCTTTAATTTCAGGTATTAATTCAGGCTCATTTTTCGCTATTTTAATTAAAACATCTAAGCAAAAAGCTCTAATAGCAATTGCTTCTGCGGGATTATTAAATAATTTAAAACATAAATCAATTAATAATCCTAAATTTTCAATTTTTTCAAGAATAGCATATTCAGCAAAAACTTTAATGTAATTTCGCTTTACACCATCAATTTTTGATAATAAAATTTGTTTTAAAATATAATCTAAATGAGGCTGAATATAGTCGGGGTTTTTGTTGCAGTAGTGCATTATAACCCATGAAGCTCTCATACAAACAGGATAAGGCTCCGAAAAACTCAACTCAAGAACTGTATTAAAATAATTGCGATTGTTGCCAATAAGAATTATTGTATCATCAACTAATTTGCGGCTACTATGTTGGTTTAATATCTCCTTAAAATTCATAAATTATTTGGTCAATTTTTTTACTGCTTTTAATTTATTTTTTAATTTCGAGAATTTCTAAATTTTTATAATCTCGACCATTAATTTCAAATCGGATAGCTGTAATTAGGTTATGAAACCCATATTTACCAGCAGCACCTGGATTTATATGTAGTAAATTATATTTTTTATCGTACAATACTTTCAAAATATGAGAATGACCGGAAATAAAAATATTTGGACGATGGTGTTTTATTAATTTAAGAGCTTCTTTTTCGTATTTATCGGGATAGCCTCCAATATGAGTCATAATAATTAGCGATTCTTCTATAGTAAATATTTGATATTCAGGAAAAGATGCACGAGTTTTATAGTCATCAATATTTCCCCAAACTGCTCTAAATATTTTATTTGCAGAGAAATTTTCTACTACATCATTATTGCCAATATCGCCTGCATGCCATACTTCATCGCAGTTTTTAACAAACGAAACTACACTTGGATGAACATAACTATGGGTGTCGGAAATTATAGCAATTTTTTTCATTTTAATATTTATTTGCAAAAAAAACAAATATACTATATTTTAATAAATGATTTATTAGATAATAAACAGTTTGATTTTTTTGTTTTCTTATTTAATTAAACTAAGAATTCCATTAATAAAAGTAAGTGGATGAGTTGGATTTCCAGGAATAAAGAGGTCAATGGGATATTTATCTAAAAACCTTCTATTTAGTGCTTTACTATCAAAGAATATTCCACCGCTGATTGCATCGGTGCCCACAAGAACAATAATTTTTGGCTTTGGAGTAGCATTATAACAAATCTCTAAGGCTTCTGCCATATTTTCGGTTATTGCACCGGTAATAACAATTCCATCAGCATGGCGTGGCGAAGCCACAAATTCAATACCGAAACGTCCCATATCAAAATTAACATTACCGGCAGCGTTTAGTTCCAACTCGCAACTATTATCGCCACCTGCAGAAATTTGTCGAAGTTTTAACGAACCTTTAAAAAGTTTTTTTATCTCTTTTTTTATCAATTCCTGATTTAATTCAATAGGGATATCTTCTCCTTCTTTAATTATCAATCTATTTCTATCGTTTGATGATAATTTATAATCTTTTGTAAATGAAATTTTATTTGGAAACTTAATAGCACATTCGCCACAAAAAGTACATTTGCCCAAATCAATACTTAACGGATTTTGAGAAATTGCATCTGTAGGGCATAATTCAATTAGCTCTGTTTCATTAACTTTTTCTAACGAAATAATAGGTCTTCCTCTAAAAATACCAGGTACTTCAACCGTTGTAACATCGGGAATATACTGTTTACCTTGATGGTATAGAATTTTTATATTGTTTATCATTATTTTTCAATTTTTCGATTAAATTTACAAATCATGCCCACAGTAGGATAGATTAAAACTTTTATTACAAATTGGGAAATCAGATATTTCGTTGTTTCTAACTGCTAATGCCAAAGCAAGCCAATTGTGGAATGATGGATCTTTGATTTTATAAAGTATCAAATCCCCTTTTGAATCGGTAATTGCACAATGACAAATTTCGCCACGCCAGCCTTCAACTAAAGAAATTGAAAAAGAGTTTGGTTGAGGTTTATTATTGTTTTGTTGCAATTGAGATGCACGGTCGGGGATATTATCAATTAATTTTCTTAGGTAAGCTATCGATTGAGTAATTTCTTGTCTTCTTATTTGAACACGTGAATATACATCGCCATGATGCTTAATAATTGGTTCGTGGTTTAATTCAGGGTATAATCCATAAGGGTGAGAAGTGCGAATATCTCTATTTAGATTGTTCATGCGGGCAGCCATACCAACAGTTCCAATAGATAATAAATCATCGTAAGAAACTACTCCTGTGCGCTCAAAACGAGACAAAGCACTCGGTAGTTTAAAAAGCATTTTGCTCATTTCGTTAAAATCGGGCTGATAAGCATCTAAAGTCTCGTTTAATCTTTTAGCTAAATATTCGCTATATGGAAATTGATTTGTAAATGGACGAATTAACCCTTTTGCTAAGCGATTGCCCGACCATTCTTGAAAATAATTGATAATAGGAGTACGCAATCGTCCAAAAACAGAGCTGCCTAATTGGTAAGCAATATCAGTACAAACTGCACTTAAATCGCCTGTGTGTATTGCAACTCTTTCAATTTCAAGAGCTAATGTTCGAGCAAATTGAATCTCGCGTGAAGGGTTAAAACCACACAAACTTTCCCAAACTTGTGAAAAAGCAGTTGTGTGCCCTACAACTGTATCACCGGTAATGTTTTCGGCTAAAGTAGCACGTTCGATAAGTTTTTTCTTTTGCAAAAAAAGCTGTTCAATACCACGATGCTGATAACCTAATTGAATTTCGAGGTGCAAAATTTGTTCGCCATTGCATATAAAGCGAAAATGACCTGGTTCGATAATTCCGGCATGTATTGGTCCAACGCCAACTTCGTGTAATTCGTCGCTTTCAATTGAATAAAAAGGGTAATCTGCAATAGTTTTTGTTTTATCGTAGCGGTTAAACGAATATCGTACAGGCTTTAACCATGGGTGATTGATATATTCAATGCCAAAGTTTTCGTGAATTTCTCGTTCAAATTTTTCAAAGCATAATAATTTTGTAGTAAATGAATTTAATTTATCGGATTGATTAACTAAACATGATGAAATATATATTTCATGAGTATTATCATCAGCAATACAGCAAATTAGTTTAATTTTTTCATTTACATCATAACCAAAATAATTTACACAATGTCTTTCTTGATGATTAGCTATAAAGTTTGTATTCAGCTCAAAAAAAATATCATAACTAATTTCAGGAATAGCTGAAACAGCAATGGTTTGATTATTAAATATTGTTGTGTAATTCATACGTTCATTTCTATTTTGTTATTTATTTGTTGTACAGAAACTCGCTAATCTATCAGTCGTTCAACATTTCTTCCTCCTTCATTTTGAACTGTCGCAAAATTTGCGACAGTTCAATCTTTTAAAAGTTCTTCCTCTAAAAACACATTGTTAATATGCTTACCAATAGTTTTCACATCTCTACCAAACAAAACAGCCAACTGTTGACGATTGAGCCAAACCGTTTCCTCTTCGAGCCTCACTTCTATATGCTCGGCTATTTCATTTGGGCGGTATATTATGATTTCATTTGCCATAAAGACATTTCTGTTAATTTATTTGTCATAAGAAACTCGCTAATTATCATTCTATTGGGTGAAACATTGTTTAATGCTCGTTTCATATCTATTTAGGTAAAAGAATTATACTATCGTTTATTAATTGAACAAATTCTGCCGGAGGATTTAATCCTAAATAAACAGCAAAAGCAAGCAATAAAAATTGCGTTACAGATTCCCATGAACTAATAACAGGAAGATTAGTTTCTTTAAAATCAACAGGAGGAATAAAAAGAATTTTAAAAATATTTTTTCCAAAAGCCCAAATAATCATTGTTAGAAGTAAAAGAACAGCAATTAATACAAATATTTGATTTGCTTCAAAAAGTGAACGGAAAATAAGGAATTCACTAACAAATAAGCCCGAAGGAGGCATTGCGGCGGCACTAAAAAAACCAAGTAATAAAACCATAGCTCCGGTAGTATTGTATTTGAAATAATTACCAATTTGGTATATATTTTTCGTTTTAAAAATTCGGAATATTTGGCTATATTGGAAAAATAGACTCGATTTTACAAAAGAGTGAAGTATAATGTGAAGTATTGCAGCGTAATAACCAATTCCGCCGGCAGCAATACCAAGCATAACTAATCCTGTATGTTCGATGCCCGAATAAGCAAACATGCGTTTTAAGTTTTTCACTTTAATCATATAAACCGTTGCTACAAACAACGACAAAAACGCAGCAATACCAATAACTAAGTTTGCCCAATGATGTATTGAAGTGTTTGCAATTACAACATAAAACCGAAAAATGCCTACAAATCCTAAATTCATTAACACGCTTCCCAATAATGCACCGGCAGGAGCAGGGGCTTTATCTTTAGCATCAATACCGGCTGTAAACATAGGAACTAATCCTAATTTTGCAGTAAATCCTGTAAAAATAAACAGAAATGCTAATCTCAACCAGAAAGGATTTAGCTGAGTGCTATTGGCAACTAAGTTTTTAAACGATAAATCATCAGAGCCAGCATGAGTGAGCGATAAGCTTAAAAACAAAATTCCAATAAAAACAAAAGTAATACTTATTGCACAAATAAAAACATATTTCCAAGTGGCTTCTAATGCTAATTTGGTTCTATGATGATAAATTAAAACCGAAGCACATAATGTTGTGATTTCGGTAAAAATCCATGTAACTGCAATATGATTTGCCAGATACCCTGCCCCAATAGCAATTATTAATCCTAATATTGCAGCGTAATAAGTTGTAATTGAATGATTTGAATCGTTTCTGTTTTTAAAATAGATATAACTATGAATTAATGCCGGAATTGAAATTATACTTAAAGTTAGTAGCAATAAAATCCCCAGCGAATCGAAAGTAAAATATTCAAGTTCGGTGTTGCCATAATGAAAACAGGCATAAATAGTATAACTCCACTGAAATAATAGAAATAAAACTAAAAGACTATTTTGAATTTTTTTATTTTTATTTATTGTTAGTCCAACTATTATTAAAAAAGCACCAATTAAATATATTAAAGTCATAAAATTATATATTAGTTTGATTATTAGTCTTTTAAACTACTTAATTTATCTACATGAATATCTTTAAATACATCTCCAATTTTATTTAAGAAAATACCCAAAATCAACACACTGGCAAAAATATCGAGCATAATACCAAGGTTTACAAGCATTGGCATTTCGTTACCAACAGCAAGCGAAAGAACAAAAACGCCATTTTCGATAATCATATAACCCATAACGTGAGTAATAATTTTTCGGCGAGAAGCTATAAAATATAAACCGGTAAAAAGTGTTGATAATGCTACCACGAAAAACATTTTATCGAGCTTTTCATCTTTAATTGAATACGATAATAGTATAGTAATTACAACAATTAAAGTAGTAATTATAAGTGAAACAAATTGCGGTAAAAATGGCTCTGCTTCGCGAGTTATATTATTTCGTTTCAGAATATATTCTAAAAATAATGGCACTGCTATAGATTTAAAAACGATAGTTTCTAATAAAATTAATATTAAATTTATGGTACTTAATTCTTTTAACTCAAGAAAAACTACCCCAAACATTAATATTCCTTGCAACATAAGAACTCTTATATATGTTAGCATACGATTTGCTATCGACATATAAAACAGAGTAATTAGAAAAATAATAAGCAATACATGTATCATAATTTTTAATTTTTTAATTTACAAATAACGACTTAATGTCTTTAAACAAATTTTCCGGAAATAATTAATACACCAAAGAATATCAGCAAACAAACCGATGAAAGCACAACAATAAATTGTGCATTGTGATTCATGCGGAATCGTGCCATAAAAGATTCGATAATGCCTACTGCCACCGCCATTAAAAATTGAACAATGAAGAACAAAGGTATAGCATACTGATAATCAATAGTTCCAATATATAAATTTGCAATTAAAGTACCATATATAGCAAATTTTAAATATCCGGCAGAAAGAATTAAACCTAAATCGAAGCCACTGTTATCTAAAATCATAACTTCGTGAATCATAGTGAGTTCGAGGTGCGTTTTTGGGTCATCAATTGGCATTCTGCTATTTTCAATCATTGCAATCATTAATAAAACAAAAGTAGCAAGAGCTCCAAGTGCGTAGCTAATATAAGAACCGAGATGCAATGAATAAAAAATTTCTTGAAACGAAATATGCCCGGTAAGCAGAGCAAACGAACCCATTAGAATAAAAAAAGCAGGTTCGGCAAACATAGAATATAAAGCTTCGCGGCTTGCACCCATTCCCTCGAAACTACTTCCAGTATCCATTGCCGAAATTATGCTAAAAAACTTGCCCAAAGCCAAAATATATGCAAAAAATATAAAATCGCCATTAAAACTAATTATACCTTTTGTGTTCCCGAATGGCACAACCAACATTGCCATTACTACCGATGAAAAATATATTGTAGG
>CAZRCF010000067.1:0-7218 GCA_964598505.1 uncultured Lentimicrobiaceae bacterium
GATTTATAAAACTTTCTCCGTTTGGTAAATATTGCAAGTGTTGTATTGCGTTGCCCGAAATATCGGTTATAAATGATGAGCTGCCAAGATGGTCGCTGTGGTAAAAGTATTGGTTTTCTTCGTAGTTGTTTAGGTTTAGGTTGTTGTATATACTTTTTAAATATGTTTCGAAATTCACCATTTCGGGATTAAATCTAACACAATCAATTTTGCGTTTAGTTAGGTTGCTTAAATCGTTTGAATATGTCATATTTATAGTATTGTTACCATATTCTATTTGCATAAGTTTTTCAAATTTATTGTAAACATTGATAACTTTTTTTGTTACCAATGTTTTTTTTATTATTATTTTTTTTGTATTTATTGTGGTTTCATGTGAGACTTTGCCCTATCTGTTTATGTAGAAAATGTCAAAACCTCTATCATCGTAAATATCTAACAACACAATATATTTATCTATATTAACACATAGCTGAACTCTGATATTTTTAGATGGCTCTTTTGCCATCTCAAAATTAAAATGATTATTTAGTATTAACCTCAAAAAAAACATATCTAACATATCATCATCTATAAAAATGACACCCGCTTGCTTATCATTTTTATAAGATAAAACTTTTTTATAATTCTTATTTGGAAAAGTCATTTGAAAAAAATCTTCAATTTTTTTATCTTTTTCCCAAAAAAGAATTTTATAAGTAATACATTTTATTGAATTAAAAGAGGATATTAAATCAATTATAAATTCTTCTTTAGCTCTAATTTTAATCAATTCAATATCGAATCTTCCTTTTGCTATGTTTTTACCTTTCTTACTTTTAAGTAACTTTTTAAAATTCTGATCGAAATTGTTTGAGTTTATTATTTTAAGATCCATTGTATTATTTTTTAAAGATGTTTAGAGCTTTATCTGTTGTACCTATTCTTTTTAGCTTTCCACCGACTACTTCAAATACTTTCCATGTACTTATAGCATTTCAGATTATAAAGATATGAATTTTTATTGAAGCCAAGTGTTTGCTTGGCTTTTAATATTTTATACAGTATATCCCATAATCAGTTGATATTCAAACATAGTACGAAAATTCGTACCTTTTTCATAAATACATTATTCATCTTCTTCATCAAAAAAATCAGGATGTAAATAAATAGATTTATGTATTTTTTCTACAAAATGGTTTTTATGACAAAAAAGAGTCTGTTTTTCATCATTTTCAATATTTGGTTGTAAAACTAATATTGTAGCATCTCTTAACAAAAGAGTTTCGCCACAAAAACAACACACTACATTCTCATTAAAGTTTCCATCCATATTTTTTGGCTATTCTATTAATAGATTTCATTGACCAATTACTCATTGTTGTAACAATTCCTTTATTGCCTTGAACAACAGCATTAAACCTGCCAGGTGTAATCTCATGTAAAAAGACAGCTGCACCATCAGATTGAACAACTTTTTTACCCAAAGATTTTGTAACATTTATTCCTTCTGTCGTTAATACACCACCTCTTGTTGCTGTTGCACCAGCTATTCTTTTAGCACCATGTTTAGTAAATATTTCAACACTTTCTTCAACAGCCTCTTTTCCGAATAATTTAAGTCCACCTTTAATTAGAATACCAATTCCAATTAAATCTTCAATATTTATAGGTGAATAATCACATCTACCAGATTGAGGGTAGTTTATTCTCATTCCTTCTGGTAAACCAGTAGCTTCATCGTTTACAAAACCACGAACTCCATTAATAGAATAACGACCACCAGCATCTAACTGAACTTTATTTTCATTTACAGTACAAGAATATCCATTAGGTATATATTTTGCTCCATCACCATATAATGTAGTTGCACTTTCTTGATTAGTAACCCTACTATCATACATAACCTTTCCGTTTTTTTCAATCCAATCAAGTTCACCTCGCCCATCGGGATCAATAACATTAATTGGTCTGCCACCACAATAACTGTAAGCCGATTGATATGGATACTCGTCACTTAACGGATCAATTGAGTTCCAGATATTTATATCTGAATTATAATATCTTGCCCCAAAGTAACCATAATTGGTTTCTATATCCTTTTCTTTTCCGCTAAACGAAAAACGACTATCGTAATCGGTAACTCGTTGATTTATAAAACTTTCTCCGTTTGGTAAATATTGCAAGTGTTGTATTGCGTTGCCGGTAATATCGGTTATAAAACTGCTACTGCCCAAGTGGTCGCTGTGGTAGAAGTATTGGTTTGTTTCGTAATCGTTTAGGTATAAGTTGTTGTAAATACCTTTTAATTTTTGTTCAAAACGTACCATTTCGGGAATAAAACCTACACAATCGGTGTTGCGCAGTAATAAATTTGTTAAATCGGTTTTTTGGGTATGGTAACTTGTTGCAATTGGTTCAATTGTTGTAAAAATACTATTAGTATAAGCATCAAACCCGCCACCTATTTTACTTGCTATTCGTTGCCCCTCTATGTAGTAGTGTTTGGTGTATTCTTGGTCGGTGGCTACCATATATGGGTTGGCATATAGGGTGTTGTTGTTTAGTTCCACAAAATTAATAATTTGGTTGGCATTTTGTTGCATTTGTTGCACATCGCCTGTTTGTTTCCAAACTCGCTCGCCACCGGCATCGTAGGTGTAAAGACTTAAACTTTTACCATCGGCTACGGCACTTAAGCGGTTTTCTTCGTCCCAGCAATGGTTACGTTGCATAATCGAGTAGTTTTCGTACGATAACATATTGCCATTTGCATCCCATGTAATATTATTATAACAATCGTATTGGTTGCTGCTATTTATATCTAATACAGCATGAGGTTTTTGCCCATATTCGTAAGCTCTGCTATAGTTTATAAATAGGTTACTGCTATTGGCTTGTTGCTCTTTAACTAAAATATTACCGCTTGGCGAATATTTCATGCCTAAATTATAATTATAACCTTGCCAAGTTCCACCATTTGAACGAGTTAATCGGTATATATTATCGTAGGTGTAGTTATAAGTATATTGCCCGCCAATACCATTAATAGCATAAGCTCCATTGCTAATTTGTGTTATATTGCTAACATCGTCGTAAGTATATGTTATCGATTGCAGTTCGTTGTTATAAACATCTGTTGTTACTAAATTATTAAGTCGTAGTGTTAAACTATCGTAATAATACCTCGATGATATACCGTTGGCATATAATATATAGGTGCGTTTTCCATATTTATCGTATAAAAGAGAATCGATATAAAACGACGATATATTGGATTTTACACCACTCATCGATTGCAATTGTCCGCCTCGGTTATAGTAGTAGCTAACCTCTTCGCCATCGGGATATGTAATGTTTTTTAATCGGTTCCAGCTATCGTATTGCCATTTCATATTAAAAGTATAAGTTTCGTCGGTACCGGGCATTACAAAGGTATGATTATTTTCTATTAATTCGCCAAGTTTTCCGTAATTAAATGTTTGCACTCCACTGGCGTCTTGCTGCTTAATAATTTTGCCCGCTTGGTTGCCCATATCGGCTCTGCCATATTGGTAATACACATTGTTTTCGGGGTTTTGTGGGTAGGTTATTTTAGTTAAATAGTTATAATTATAACTGTATGTTATTTGTTGATTATTTTGGGCTATTAAATTTTGAGATTGCATAGCAACTAAATTATTAGCTTGGTCGTAATCGTATTTGGTAATACCTGCATCTGGATGCCTGCGTCCTACGCGTCTACCAAGTTTATCGTAAGCATGCTCGGTAACATTGTTTTCGGGATCGGTGCTTGCCATGAGCTCGCCTAATGCATTATAATCAAATTTTGTAGTATTACCCAGAGCATCGGTAATTGAGGTTTTTAATCCTTGCGGATTGTTATAAACCATAGTACTATGGGTTAGTGCATCGGTTTGTGTGGTTTTAAAACGCCTTTTGCCAAAGGCATCGTTGCCAAAACCGTAACTCATATAAGTATTTGTACTATCGGGTGCAATAACCCTTTTTGCTCTATCCATTATATCGTAATAAGTAGTGGTATGAGGTGAATTAATTGATGGAGTATAATTATAATAAATAGAGTCAAAACCTAAATCTTCAGTAAATGGAAAAAATTGCATAAAAACTCTACCAAAAGCATCATAAAAAGGTCTGCCCGAAACAATCATCACTTCATTGTTTTCAACTGTAGCACTCTTTTTTGTTTGTATTATTCTGCCCAATCCATCGGAAAATTGCATTGTAATAATCTCGTTATTGGCATTTGCCGGGTCGTAATGTCGGGTGCGAGCCCACGGGATAACTTCGGTTGGCGGATAGCTTCTTTCTATATTATTATTATCCCAATAATCAAACTTAATAGTATAAGGTATATTATTATCAATTTCGTAAGGAGCTTGCACAGTAGCTAATCGTCCATCGGGATAGTATGTGTAATACATTGTGTTGCCACTAATATCAACCGTTTCTGTTGGTTTGCCAATTTTGTAATCGTAAGTAGCACTCGACGAGTAACCCATTTCGTCGGTAACTTTAACCGGATACGTGTAAACAACATCATCATAAAAGTATGAAGTCTGTTTTCTGTCGCCATTAAAATCTTCGGGATAAGTGGCAGTTTCAATGTTTCCAAACTCGTTGTAATTATAATTAAATTGCGATGTTTGTGTTCCGTTATTTAAGTTAATGGTTGTAAGTTGTCCTAGTTGGTTATACTCTGCTGTTCGCGAACGTAATATAACATTACTGCTATTTTTAACAGTAACTTCGGCAGCTAACGAGTTCATATTTAATTCAGGTATGCCATAATAGCTAATTTCCGATTTAATATTATCGTTAGTATGCAAAATATCGCCTAAATCTTCAAATATTGTAACATTACCAAATTCGCCATGAGTATATCGTTTTTGAGTATGTATTTTTGCAGTAGATTCGCCTTCGTAATAATATTTATCTTCGGTAGCAATAGCAGCATAATAATTACCAAAACAATGCACCATACTATCCGGTACAGCTTCGCCGGTTGATATTATTTTGTACATATAGTTATAATATGTTTCAATATATTTGTTGCCCAAACCATCAAGTATAATATCATATTTTTTTAACCCTTTAAAAAGATGTTTATCAACATTAATATCGTTTGTATGATATTTTTCAATTAAAGTACGGTAAAGTGCATTATTGTTTTCGGTATTGAGTGTTTTTGTTATTACAATTTCGTTACCATACGAAGTACGATCAAAACGGTCGTAATAAGGATTTTGATATTCGTAAGTGAATAACCTATGGTTTACACCACTACCAATAAAACCATCAAAAGTTTCAACCTTATTCATTTGCCAATTACGATAAGGCGATTGTTGGCTGCAATCCGAAAGTTCGTAATCAATAGTAAAACTTGTTTTTACAGGGGTAGTAACCTTTTTTAATAAATTCAGTTTTTCTTTCCCTAATGTTGAATAATATACATTCATATTATCTTCGCCATCGGAAGTAACCAAATCAACATAGCCATCGTTATCCATATCAATAAACTGTGCCCTTGTAATATTTACTGAAGAACCCAAATTTCCCCTCAAATTACCAATAATTTTAACAGGAATGAAAACAAGTAAAAACCATTTTCCACCAGTTATCGACATATTCACACTTTGATTATAAGTAGCATTATCTTTATTTGGTATTTCAAAACTCGCCCAAGGTGTAAATGTTTTAAATCCTGTTCCTGTATTTAGTGCAACTTTAATATTTCTAGTATCTCCATCTAGATTAAAAATAACTTTATCATTTAATCCATCTCCATTAATATCTATAAATAAAAAATTTGTTTTATCTACGGAAAACGTAAACCCAAAACCAACTGCAAAACTATATTCCCATTTACTATTTCCTTTAGCTGGATTATCGGTTACGCCACCTACTGCAGCAGCTAATGCATTTATCAAATCTTTTAAAGTGCCAAAAGATTCTAAAACTGCTTCAACTCCAACACCAATATCGCTATTTATACATTTACTGGTACTTATCCCAAGTAATGAATAATCTGTAGCCCAAACTTCTGTATTTGCAAATTTATAACCAAGATTCAAATCTACTTTGTTTTTATTATCATTATCGTTAATATTATCAGGTAATCCATCGCCATTTATATCCAAAAATGTATGTTTTATATTGCTCACTCCCAAAATGCCTGATATACCGGCTATACCCGATGTTGTAGTTTGTTTATTACGACTAACTGTAGAAGTTACATTTTTATTTATCGGGAAAGTAGTACCTGCCGTTGCACCTTTTGATACAGCAATAATAGCAACTTTATCGTTTTCAATATTTTCGGTTGCCGACGAACTTAATCCACCTTGTGGAGTAGTATATTGTATTCCCCATTTACCTACAACATCAGGATAACGGTCGCCATTCATATCCATAAAATCAGTTATTTGATATGTTTCACTTCCTGTCTCACATAATCCCGCATTTAATATCGTTGGACCTGTGGAAGCACTCTTTGAAAAACTATCGGTATATGATTTTTTTAGTGGTGCTGTTATTCGCCTACCTGGTACTATTTTTGGAATTGGATAATCAAATAAAACAGTAGTTTCGCTAATATCGGTTACCCCATTAGGCAATATTGATCCGCTATTCATATTAGTTTCATTACTCATCATGTATCGACCAACCATTGTAAAACCGATTGAACCTCGCCAAACCAACGAATCCATATCGGGATACATCATACTAAATGGTGAAGTTAGTGAATTTCCAATTTTATTGTACTTTAAATAGGCTACAAAATGCTCAAAACTAAAATTTGCAGTATCCATATCCATACTTAATAATTTAGTTGTATCAAAATTAGTTGAAATATTAAGTTTACTTTCATCAATTGGAGGTATTTTTAATTCAGGTTTATAACAAAACTGACCCCAATTGCGATACAGATTACCAAATATAAACATAGTATCACTTACAGTTGCATGTAACCCGGCTTCATAATATTTATTTAGATTTGGGTAATCATAAAGTACTCTTGCATATTTTATTTTATTTGCCAACGAAACACTATCAACATAGTATTCAAAATATATACTATCTGTTGAAGGGTTTACAAAAGTAAATGTTTGATTATTTGTTATTTGACTACCTGATATTGTTAATACTTTTTTATCAATAATTTTATGTTTTGTTTTAATTGCAAAAACTATTTCGCCATTAGCAATACTATTTGAT
>CAZRCF010000067.1:7228-11133 GCA_964598505.1 uncultured Lentimicrobiaceae bacterium
TAATATTGCAGAAAATGCTGGAGGTCTTCATTGTGTTAAATATGGTGTAACTTCTATTGTTTGATTTGTATTAAAAGCGTAAGGTACAGTAGGTTTAATATCATCTTGATATAAACTATATTGAAGTATTGGCTTATATTTTACACTAGTAAAAACTGAGGTTGTATCTAATACAAAATTTGTATCGGTGGTTTCGGTATAAAACATATCAAACGAGCTATTTATAGCACTCCACTCTACCTGAGTATTACTCTTTAAATAAAAAACAAATACATCATCTGTATCAACAGGAAAAACATCTTCAATATAATAATTTATAGCCGTATTATCATAAAAAATCTCTTCTCTAATTATTTGATCATTTTGTTTTATTTGAAAAACAACAGTATCGCTTAACTCAGGAGCAGTAATTGATCCTCTAATTTTTACAGAACCCTGTAAAGGCATATCTATATTTTGCTGTGTAGATAATAATAAGTCGTCAGATGATTTAAATATATTTATTGGTTTGCTGTCGGCATCTAAAATATTAGTATCTTTCCCCAAATAGTAGATTGTGGGAGCCCATTTAACATTATCAAATCTAATATTAGTTTTCGATTGTAGTCGGAAATAAATCCTATCGCCTCTGTTTACAGCTAAATTATTATATTGCAAAATTTTAGTATTGTAATCATCTTTAGCTATAGAATCAATATAAAAATCGGCTCCGTTTTTCTGCAACCTGTATTTAACACCATCAACATAATGCGATTGTTGTCGATTATATGAAGTGTCTTCAATTAATTTTATTGGTGAATTAATTGAAATATTACCATCTCTTGGAGCTATCCACAACCTAACAGCTTCATGAAGATTTGAGTTATCATAACAAATTATAGTATCTTTGTTTAGTTTTCTATCATGAATTGTATCGCAAAATTTAATTATTGGATCCTCTGCAACAATATTTGGGTCAATTTCGCCACTATTTATTATGTAATTACAGTGTCCTTCACCAATCCAAACGGTATCACTTAATGAACTTTCAAATATATTATTTCCATTTCTGTTTTTGTTATAAAATACAACACCCTCGTCAACAAGATCAATTAATCCATCACCATTTGCATCACTAAAATATTTCGATGTATATGTATTTGATCGTGAAAATCTAGCCGCCAAATTAATAGCCCAATTATCACTTATACCAACATGAAAATCTCCTCCAAAATAATCTGTTATAGTTTTTTCAGCTAAAAATTCATTAATACCATTAATCTTATTACTTGAACCAAAAGAGTATGTTCCACCACTTTTTTCAAGTTTACGATAAGAAACTTCTTTATCAGTTGTAAAAGAGAGATAATCAAATTCAGATTTATACATTACCTTATCTGGTAATCCATCACCATCAATATCCATTAAAGTAGATAATCCATTTGAATATAATCCAGATCTACCGTAGTTAAAACACAATGAAAGGCTATTTTTTTTAGTTTTAGTTCCTAATCCACCACCAACACCAACACCAAAACCCCACTCCCAAGACCTTACATTACCAATTGCCGAAGGATGTCCAAATATTGTTCTATCTTTTAATTCATCATCATAAGCTGTAATAGTTTCTTCTGCTGTATATTTTGCAGTGGGTACATTTTCGTTATACTCAAATGTGTGCTGCTTTATTCCGGTTATTAACGAAAAATCTTTATTGTTAATACTACATTTTAATAAACTGTCGTTAATTTGTGTTCCTATTGTAGCACTCTTTGCATCTTCTTCTATTATGCTGCATAATAGTGTTTTATCAAAAGCACCTGCTTTATAAACTAAATGATATTTACGTACAGGGTCTTTATAACTAAATACTTTAATATTTTTTAATCTATGAGCATTTACCTCTTTAAAACCTTTTCGCCCCGATATTTGAATATCATTTTGCTCTTTTTGTTCATAATCAAAGTTAACTCTGTAATATCCACTTTTATTATTACCATCAAAATTAGTGTAAGTTATTGTAGTTAAATATATTTGTCTGCCCGTTATAGTTCCACCAACAATACCTGCATGGTATAAAATAGTGTGTTCATAATAAACAAAATTTCCATTAACATCTTTCATTTTAGTTATGGGCCAATGTGCTATATTTCCAATATCATCAGTAATTTTACCATTATTACTTTCGTCAGCATCGCCATAAGTGTATTCAATTCCATTGCGGTCGGTTACAGTCCAATAATAGTTTATAGGGCTGCTACCATGTCGTATTATTTTGCTAAAAGCACCCTCTGATTTCAAAGCAAACTCTTTATCAGGTTGCCTATATTCATAATTTGCTTTTCGTATCTGTGGTTTTCTTTCCCCATTCGTAATTGGTACTAATTCCTCTCCATTTAGCAAATACGATTCTGTTTCCATTGAGCCACTATATAAAGGCACTCCCCATCGTGTTTCAATTGTAATTGCCGGTACGTTTAAATCCCAACCAACGCCAAGCAAACCGTTGCCACCACCACTATTATATTGTAGTGCCAAATTTGGCTGCATTCCTTGCCTGCCTGCAGGTATCTCAATAGGAAAACTTATATTGGCAGTTCCAATATTATTTGCTGTTGGAGGCTGTATAATATTATATCCTTCCAACGGATTTGCTGCCTTTAAATCTTTTATCGATGTGGGTGTATATGCCTGTGTTTCGGGCATTTCGGGTGTTTTTATTATCGCATTTATATAATCGGTAAAATGGTTAGTTGCCGATACTATTATATTGCTTGCTATCTCTACTGTATCGCGTTGTACTGCAATCCAACGATTTACCGTTTCATCAAAATAGTATGTACGTACATCCGATGGCTTATATCCAGGTGGCAATAGTGTGGTATCGTAAGCAATTCGTAGGGTTAAATCTTTATTAAATTTTGTTCCGTGTGGCAATAATCTAAATCCTTTGCCTCCACCTGTAACATTTACCATTCCTGTACCCATTGGAGCCATATCTACAGCCCGAAGTGTTGTTACTGTTAAATTGGTGCTTTTATTTATTGAATTTTCGTCGCCAATTATTTGCAAACCATCGTGCTTAATATCTATCTTGTTTTTTGGCGATATTGGTTCTACTGTTTGTTTTATATTATTGCTTAAATTATTTGTGTAATCAAAATTTGTCTGTTTATCAAATTGCACATTGGTTTTTATCACTATTCCATCTTCAAATTGTGCCTCTACTGTTGCTGTCCAAGCGTTAGTGTCAATTAAACTTTTATCGGTAATTCCTTCAAAATTTCCGTTATTTAATCTAAATGGTTTTCCGTTTACTGTAAGTTTTGCTTTTTCGCTGCCTTTGCCTGTTACAAAACCTTGCAAATAGCCATATTTTTGGTAGTAGGTAAATGTGTTTGGTTGGTTTACTATTAATTTTCTATCATTATTATTAATATCGTTTTTAACTCGTAAGCAAACGTTACGAACTTTGTAACCATATTCGGCATTTTCGGGTACTGCAAAACGTATAATGTTTTTACCGTTTCGTATCTGCTTTGGGTTTAATTGCTCGCTTTGTTTGCTCCATCCTTCACGTTTTTCAACAAATAGACCGCCTGTTGCTAATTGGTCGTTTACACTTTTACACACCGAAGTAAAATCAGCTACTCCATATAACTCGTATTCTAAGCACACTTTGCTTTTACTTGCTATGGTTTTATTTAACAAAACCTGAAAAACATTATCACTTGGATTGTCGGGGTGATTTTTATCTAAATTTCCTATAAAACTCTCTCTATTATTTAAAGCATAAAAGAGTTGTTCGCCTTTTATTTTTTCTGCTGAAACTATTTGAGAATTTAAAACGTTATTTTGCACCCCCAAAACCTCTTTTGTAGTATCATCAACGTTTTGTTTATCATTAAAATTAACAATTTGTGCTG
>CAZRCF010000068.1:0-3534 GCA_964598505.1 uncultured Lentimicrobiaceae bacterium
GGTTTAGAAGGAACTGTTACAGTTAGCCCAACTTCTGTTCCTACAAATATTTTTGCTACACCTGTTGGTACTCTTCCATTAACATTTACAGGTAAAAAACCTGATGGAACTGATGTTACTGCAACTATTAATATTTCTGCAGTAGATGAAGATGCTCAATTAGCATTTACTGCTGGATTAGGTCAATTTAAGCCGGAAGAAATTGTTAAATATATTGATGATATAATTAACAATGTTAAAATGGGACCTTGCGGAGCAGGTGGTGGACCAAGTGCTAATATGCAGTTTGCAACAGGAAAATTATGCTGCCCTAAAGCTGGTTGTATTAAAGACATGTATGCTTACAACGGAACTTATAATTACGACCTTACTTATACATGTGATTTCCCATTTTATGGAATTCCTTATGTTGCTTCATTAAATTTCAGAATAATGGCTGGTGTTGGTGCCTCTCTATCTTTAGGAAATATAAAAACCACATGCGATGGAGTTGATGTTTGTTACAGTCTTGGAGTTACTGGAACCGTTGGTGGTGGTGTAAGTGGTACAATACTGGGTGGCAAGCTATTAGATGCAAGCTTAATGTTAGTTGGCTCAATTACTCCTGACCCAATAGAATATTGTATGCCTTCTGGAGCTACTAAATGCTTAGGAAATATTTGTGTAAAAGCTGATATTGTTGGTACGGTTACAACACTTAGCTTTTTCACAAAAAGCGTAAGTGTTAATGTTATATCACAAAGATGTTGGAAATAAATTTAAAATAATCTAGTTATGAAAAACATATACAATAAATCATTACTCAAGATTAGTTTTATAATCATAGTAATAGCTTGCAGTTTAAATTTAAATAAAACTTTTGCAAGTAAATCGTTATTAAATAGTGCTTCAACTTATATAAGTTATAACACTTTACTTGATACTTTTCCAACATACGCTTTAGCAAGTTATAATATTAGAATACCTATTGATACAATGGGATATACATCTGACCCGGAACATGAAGTTTGTGGTACAATGGCATTGTATGTTATTAATGGAATGATATCCCCAACAAGTGAAGGTTGGTTAATTGATGATGTTTCGGGTACTAACAATTGTGATAATGTAAATTCACCTACTGCAAAATTATGCAAATTATTTAAAGCATATAAACTTGGGTCAATTGACAGTGTTATAGCATTATATAGAACTACAGACCATTACACAATTGATACAATTCTTGCTCGACCAGGTGTAAGAAGCTATTTTCAAGGAGCTATTGATTCTATTACCGGTATTAAATTAAAAATGGGGTTTGAATATAATGGTGGCTTTTTAGCATTTGTAAATGTTACTTACATTGGTAATTCTGAACAAATTGTCCCTTATTATTTTGTTCAGGAAAATAATCAATGGGTGCTATCTACTTTTGAAGATTCTTTAAAAATAACTTCAAATATTGGAGTTTATCTAAATAGTTTTTCGCCTGCAAGCATGATTGTTTCAGCAGACATGGATGGTGATGGAATAATAAATATATATGATAATTGCCCTTGTAGGGCAAATCAAAACCAAAGAGATGCCGATTTAGATGGTATTGGCGATGTTTGCGATAATTGTCCAACACGCGCTAACCATAATCAAGTAGATATTGATAAAGATGGTTTAGGTGATGTGTGCGATAATTGCCCTAAACATTTTAACCCTTTACAATCAGATTTGGATAACGACTTAGTTGGAGATTCGTGCGACAATTGCCCAATAACATTAAACACAAATCAATCTGATATTGATGGAGATTATATTGGTGATGCTTGTGACCAAGATATGGATAACGATGGACTACCAAATAGTGATGATCCCGATATTGATGGAGATTTAATTCTTAACAATGTTGATAATTGCCCTTATTTGCCAAACCCAACTCAAATTGATACTGATGGAGATGGTGTTGGTGATGCGTGCGACAACTGTTTGTCTCTCTCTAATCCCGACCAAATTGATACAGATAATGACGGTTTAGGCGATGCTTGCGATCCTGATATGGATAATGATGGCGTTTTGAACTATATGGATAATTGTCCAAAATTTCCAAATCCCGACCAAATTGATGCAAATTGTAATGGCATTGGCGATGCTTGTGAATAATTATTTAACCCGATATTGTAAAATATAAAGATATATAGAAATGAAAAATAGTAGATTAAATAGCAATATAACCAATTCAGAATATTCTGAAAGTATGATTATTAGTATTAATAATCATGGGTTTAATAGTAGTATTTTACTAAAATATTCATTAACTTTATTAGTATTATTTGTGTGTTTGTTTCCAAAAATAACTCAAGGGCAAATTACATTTACTAAAGAAGATGCATCGTGTAATGCAACCGATGGTAGTGCTACTGTTAGTGTAAATGGTGGAATACCGCCATATACTTATCTTTGGTCAACAGGAGCAACAGGAACATCAATAAACAACGTGGGAGTTGGTTCGTATTCGTGCAAAGTTACTGATGCAAGTGGTTGCACTGGTACTGGAGACGTTTTTATTGATAATAAAACTGATATGACAATTGATATAAGCGGAGGCAATGTAACTACCACATATTGTAGCAATGCATCACCACCTTCAATTACACTAACTGCAACTGTTAGTGGAGGCAAACCTCCTTATGTTTGCAGTTGGCCCACATATTCTATGGTAGCAACATCTTCGGGGAACTATACTGTAAATGTTACCGATTCAGCAGGTTGTGTTAAAAGCGCATCTACTTATGTGTTATTTATACCTGTTCAATGTTCATCTGACCCTAACGATATTACTGGTTCAGATGGTTATGGAGCAGAAAAAATTGTTGGTATTACTGAAAAATTACTTTACAGAATTAGATATGAAAACGATCCTGTTTTTGCTACTGTTCCTGCTCAAAAAGTAGCTATTGATATGCCTTTTGATTCAACAGCAAACATGCTTTCACTTCGTTTAGGCGATTTCGGTTTTGGCGATTTTATTTTTAGCGTACCACAAAATACAACATTTTACTCAAAAAGACTTGATGTAACAGACTCTTTAGGTATTTTAGTTGATATTACTGCTGGTATTGATGTTCAAAACAAAAAAGCTTTTTGGATATTAGAATCAATCGACCCAAAAACAGGATTGGCACCAAATGATGCTAATAAAGGTTTTTTACTTGTAAACGATAGCATAACTCATAGAGGTGAGGGTTTTGTTACTTTTACTATGTTGCCTAAAAATACAGTTCATACAGGAGATTCATTAAAAGCTCAAGCTACAATAGTGTTTGATATAAATGAATCAATTAAAACAAATATTTGGAAAAATATTTTTCGAGTTAAAACGAATAATTATTTTAGTGGAAATAATTTTAAAATTAAGAATACTTTCAACGAAAAAAATGGATAACAATATTCCAGAATATGGATATGAAAGCAAATCTTTGCTATTTTCAGCTTTATAAAATTCGGGTTTAGGAAAAATTAAAACAGCCATTAAAAAAAAGAAGTATACTAAAATAAATTTCGGAC
>CAZRCF010000068.1:3544-11040 GCA_964598505.1 uncultured Lentimicrobiaceae bacterium
TCAATTAAAACAAATATTTGGAAAAATATTTTAGATGCTCATTATCCAACAAGTTCTGTTAATCCATTACCTGAAGTTACCGATACAAATTTTATTACAATTTCATTTACTGCTAATGACGATGCTGGCGGCTCTGGTGTTAAATTAGTTAAATTATTTGTTGCAAAAAATGATGCAAACTATGAATTATATGGTACATATAATAAAGATAGTATATTAATAATTACGGGTGTTGAAGATGATATATATAATTTTATTAGTATTGCCGAAGATAATGTTGGCAATTTAGAACCAATGAAAGAAACACCAGATGCTTTTACATATCTTGGTTATCCTAAATCGATTATGGGAAATGTAACTTATCGTAATAACGCAAATACACCAATGAGCAATATTTATGTATATTTAAGCAAAGCAAATGGTGATATTTTAGATACTGCAACCACTAATTCTTCAGGTGATTACGATTTTGGTTTAAAATCAAAAACTTCATACTTAATTGAAGGTTATTCAGATTTGCCATGGGGTGGTGCAAATTCTACTGACGCATTACTTATTCAAAGACAAGTTGTTGGTTTAACTGCATTCGATTCTTTACAAACTAAAGCTGCTGATATTAATGGTTCTGGAGATATTTCGGGTGCTGATGCACTTTTAATTATAAGAAGAATTGTAGGCGAAATTGATAATTTTTCAGTTAATGATTGGACTTTTTTAAGAGACACAATAAAAATTCTGGATTCAAATATTGTTCATTCATTTAAAACACTTTGTGCAGGTGATGTTAATGGATCATTTTCTCCTGTTTTTACAAAATCGGCTAATATCAAATTAACTCAAAAAGGAGAAGTTTTTGCTGATAGAAATCAATTAGTTGAGATACCCGTATTCTGTAACAAAGAATTACAAACTTCTGCTGTTACTTTCTTTATGGATTATAGCGACAGATTAATTAAAATTGAAGAAGTTATATCGCCTTTAAATGGATTTTTATATAGTGTAAATGATGGAAAATTAAAATTAGCTTGGGATAACTTATCGCCAATGATTTTTAATGAAAACGAACCACTCTTTATTTTAAAAGCAAGAATAAATAGAGAAGCTACCTCAAAAGACAAAGTTTTATTTGCTATTGATAAACAAACAGAATTTGCTGATAAAAATGCTGATGTTATTGAAGGTTTAAGTTTCAGAATACCAAATATTAGTATTTCTCCATACTTAGATTACGAATTAAGTCCAAATTTCCCCAATCCATTTAACAAATCAACCGAAATTAGATACGAATTACCTGAAGATGGTTTTGTTACTTTAAAAGCTTATAATGTTTTAGGTCAAGAAGTTAAAACTATGGTTTCGGCAAAACAAAAAGCGGGAAGTTATAGTTTGCGTTTCGACGGTTCTGAATTAGGTGGAGGTACATACACATATAAAATTGAAGTTGAAGGAAAAACAAGAAAATTTACAGCATCGCATTTAATGGTAATAATACCAACTAAATAACATTATGAGAATATTAAAAATTATTGCAGTTTTTTATTTGATATTTATATTTTATCAAGGAAATAGCCAAACACTGAAAATTGATAGCACACAAGCATTTGTTGGTGATACTGCAAGTATTGCAATAAATATGACTGCCTTAGATAGTGTTGGCACTATAACCTTGCATATAGGATATGATACTACAAAGCTTTGTTATATTGATACTGCTTATGTAAATCCACTTGCAAATAGAATTTTAATTAATGAAGGACGAGACCCTGTTAGTGGTGCTCGACTTGGCAAAGTTTCATTTTCTTGGGTTACAACAAATATAGAAACAGGAGTAAATTTTAATTCAGGATTATTTGCTGTCATTAGATTTAAAGTATTAACAGGAAACTGCCCGATTGTTTTTTTAAACAATAGTGAAATTTCTGATTATAAAGCAGATGCAATTAATGTATCATTTATTAATGGAAATTTAAGAACAACAAGTTTGTTTGTTCAAAATAATATAATTGAAAAATGTAATGTTTTTCCTAATCCTTTTTATGATAATATAACATTAGATATAGCTAGTTCAACTTTTATAGATGAAATAAATATTTTTGATATAAGTGGTAAAATTGTAAAACAAATTACAATAAATGAAATTTCGCAACAAATATTTATTCCACAACTAAATGAACTCAAAACTGGAACTTATTTTATTGAAATTATTTCAAGAAAAAATGATGGTATTACAAATAATAATAAATTCAAATTGTTAAAAAAATAATTATACATTTAAACTAATAAGCAATAACTTAAAAATATAGCACCATGAAAAAGTTATTTATAAAAATTACTGGCATTCTGATATTTTGTTCATTAAATATTGGAATTAACTTTGCCCAACAACTATCTTTGCCGCAAACAAATGCGTGCTTAAACGACACAATACTTGTTCCAATAAATTTTAGCAATATCGATTCGGTAGGTGCTTTTACATTAGTTATAAGTTACGATACAGCAGTGTTAAAATATGTTGGTTATTCAAATGTAAGCACGTTAACTCCTGGTATTTGGTTTGGAGTTCCAACAGTTGGGCTTGACGCATGGAAATTTGTAGCCGCTTGGGTTGGTGATCCATATAATACAAGTGGTGTTAATTTAACTTCGGGAAAAATTTGTGATATAAAATTCAAATATAAAGGCGGAAGTTCAAATTTGACTTATTCATCATCATGTGAATTAACAAAACCCGATGGTTTAACTTCAATTTTTCCAACTTATTTAAATGGAAGTATATCTCCAACAATTTTAAGCCATCCGGTTTCATCAATAATTTGTGAAAGTTTACAAACAAGTTTTTCGGTAACAGCTATTGCAGGAAGTACTTTTCAATGGCAAGTACAAAATGGGGTTCAATGGGATAATGTTCAAAGTAGTTCAATATATTCAGGAGTTAATGATGATACACTTATTGTTAATCAAGTTCCTTATAGCTTAAATAACAAAGTTTATAGATGTGTTGTAACAAAAACTTGCTCGCAATATTCTAACACAGCTACACTTACAGTATACCCAAAACCAGCAATAGTAATAAATAACGATACAACAATATGTTCAGGTAATCCTGTGTTAGTAAATGGAACCGGAACAACAGGAACAGAAACTTTGCTTTATAATTGGAATCAAGGATTAGGTTTAGGAATAGCTCACAATGTTACACCAACAACTGCAACTACTTATAAATTAACAGTTACCGATGCTAATTATTGCATATCAACAGATAGTATAATTGTAAATGTTCTTCCATTACCTACAGTTGCAGGACCAATTAGCGGTTTAACAACAGTTTGTCAAGGACAAAATTCTGTTACATATTCAATAGATCCTTTAACAAATACAACGTCATATATTTGGACTTTACCAACAGGAGCAAGTGGTACAAGCACAACTAATAGTATTACAGTAAATTATTCAACATCAGCTACATCAGGAAATATTACTGTAAGAGGTAATAATACCTGCGGAAATGGTTCAGTAGCAACATTGCCAATTAGAGTAAATCAATTACCTTTAGTTTCTAATAATCCTACTTATGTATCTTGTAGTGGCGAAAGTTTTAACTTATCTTTAACTTCAACAATACCATGTAATTTTATATGGACTATTGGCACAATAACCGGAGGAATAACTGGTGCATACCCTGGTTCCGGAACATTAATTAGTCAAGTATTAACTAATCCAAGTAATTCAGTAGCAGGCACTGTTCAATATATTGTTACACCAACTTCTACAACAGGAACTTGCGTTGGAACTCCATTTACTATAACAGTAACAGTAAATCCAACTCCAATAATAACTAATGCTGCAACAGCAGTAACATGTAGTGGTACTAGCCCAAATATTACATTAACATCGAGTGTGCCAAGTACATTTGCATGGATAATTCAAACTATAACTGGTGGAATTTCAGGTACCAGCAATGGAAATGGTCCAATAATTAATCAAGTACTAACCAATCCAAGCAATACAACAGCAGGCGCAGTTCAATATGTTGTTATTCCAACTTCTACAACAGGTTTTTGCACAGGTATTTATGATACAATAACAGTAACTGTAAATCCAGCACCTGCAATTACTAATTCAACAATTGCATCAACGTGTAGCGGAACAAGTCCAAATATAACCTTAACAGCAACTATTCCAAGTAGCTATGCGTGGACAATTGGAACAATAACAGGCAACATTACTGGAGCAAGCAGTGGAAGTGGAGCAGCAATAAATCAAATATTAACCAATCCAAGTAATACAGCATTAGGTACTGTTCAATATATAGTAACACCAACATCAACTTCAGGAACTTGCGTTGGAGCTCCATTTACAATAACAGTAACTGTAAATCCAACTCCAGTAATAACAAATGCTGCATCAGCAGTAACATGTAGTGGCACAAGTCCAAATATAACATTAACTTCAACTATTCCAAGCAGCTATGCGTGGACAATTGGAACAATTACAGGTAATATAACCGGAGCAAGCAATGGAAGCGGTACAACTTTAAATCAAATATTAACCAATCCAAGTAATACAATAGCAGGTACAGTTCAGTATATAGTAACACCAACATCAACAACAGGAACCTGCCCAGGAAGTTCATTTATTATTACTGTAACAGTAAATCCAACTCCTTTAGTAACTAATGCTGCAACAGCAGTAACATGTAGTGGTACTAGCCCAAATATTACATTAACATCGAGTGTGCCAAGTACATTTGCATGGATAATTCAAACTATAACTGGTGGAATTTCAGGTACCAGCAATGGAAATGGTCCAATAATTAATCAAGTACTAACCAATCCAAGCAATACAACAGCAGGCGCAGTTCAATATGTTGTTATTCCAACTTCTACAACAGGTTTTTGCACTGGTATTTATGATACAATAGTTGTAACAGTAAATCCTGCACCTGCAATTACTAATTCAGCAACATCAGTAACATGTAGCGGAACAAGTCCAAATATAACATTAACTTCTAGTATTCCAAGCAGTTATGCGTGGACAATTGGAACAAATACAGGCGGAATTACCGGAGCAAGTAATGGTTCGGGAGCAGCAATAAATCAAATACTAACAAATCCAAATACTATTGCAGGATCTGTTCAATATGTTATTACTCCAACTTCAACAACAGGTACATGTTTAGGTGCTTCTTTTACTATAACTGTAACAGTAAATCCAACTCCAATTATAACAAATTCGGCAACAGCTGTAACATGTAGTGGCACAAGTCCAAATATAACATTAACTTCGAGTGTGCCAAGCAGCTATACGTGGACAATTGGAACAAATACAGGTGGAATTACCGGAGCAAGTAATGGTTCGGCAGCAACAATTAATCAAGTTTTAACTAATCCAAGCAATTCAGCAGCCGGCACCGTTCAATATATAGTTACACCAACATCAACAACAGGAACATGTATTGGAAATCCTTATACAATAACAGTAACAGTAAATCCAACACCAATAATAACTAATTCGGCAACAGCAGTAACATGTAGTGGTACAAGTCCAAATATAACATTAACTTCAAGTGTACCTAGTAATTATGCGTGGACAATTGGAACAATAACAGGTGGAATTACAGGTGCAAGTGCAGGAAATGGAACAGCAATAAATCAAGTTTTAATCAATCCAAATATATCGGTTGGAACAGTACAGTATTTTATTATACCAACTTCAACAACAGGAACATGCATTGGTATTCAAGATACAATTACTGTTTCGGTAAATCCTTTGCCATCATCTGCAGGAACAATTACCGGTACTTCAAATTTATGTCAAGGAGCTATAAATATTTTATATACAGTTCCGGTAATTACAAATGCAACTTCATACACTTGGGCTTATTCAGGTACAGGAATTACTTTCGTTGGAGGTAATTCAACTATAACAGATAGCGTGATAATAAACTTCAGCAATATAGCAACATCTGGAATTTTAACTGTAAATGGTCATAACAGTTGCGGTGATGGTATAGTTTCTGCAAATTATTCAATTACAATTAATCAATTACCTTATAATACGGACACAATAACCGGACTGCAAACTGTTTGTCAGGGACAAAGTTCTGTAAATTATTTTATTAATGTAATTTCTAATGCAACTTCATATATCTGGACTTTACCTGATGGAGCCTCAGGAACAAGCACTACAAACAGTATAACAGTAGATTATTCAGTATCAGCTGTTTCTGGATATATTGTTGTAAAAGGTAGCAATATATGTGGACTTAGTGATTCTTCATTTTTCTATATCAATGTAAATCAACCAATGGTTGGAGCAATTGGAGCAATTAATGGAGCAAATACTGTTTGTCAAGGTCAAAGCTCTGTAACTTATAAAGTGCCACCAATTGCCAATGCAACATCATATATTTGGACTTTACCGTCAGGTGCAACAGGAACAAGTGTAGTAGATAGTATTATTGTAAACTATTCAAATACAGCTTTATCTGGAAATATTATTGTAAAAGGTGTTAATGCCTGTGGAATTAGCGATTCTGCTTTTATAGCGATAACTGTTAATCCATTACCATCTGCATCAGGAGCAATAACTGGTTTAACAACAGTATGTCAAGGACAAACATCGGTAACTTATAAAGTACCGCCAATAGCCAATGCAACATCATATATTTGGACTTTGCCAACAGGAGCAACAGGAACAAGTTCATTAGATAGTATTATTGTAAACTATTCAAATACAGCAATATCTGGAATTATTACTGTAAAAGGTAATAATGCTTGTGGTGATGGTTTAGTATCTGCAAACTACGCTATTACAGTAAATCCATTACCAGATGCAGCTGGAACAATAACAGGTTCCGATACTGTAGGGCAAGAGCAAAACAGTGTTGCGTTTTCTGTTCCTGCAATTGCAAATGCAACTTCTTATATTTGGGAATATTCGGGAGCAGGAGCAACTATTACAGGCACTACAAATAATGTTACAATAAGTTTCAGTGTTACAGCAACATCGGGCAATTTAACAGTTAAAGGTCATAACAATTGTGGCGATGGTGTTATATCAGCAAATTATCCAATTTATGTTTCTCCGGTTGGTATTACCGAAAATGATAACTCTTTGAATTATAGCATTTTCCCTAACCCAACAAACGGAATTGTTACAATTAAAATTGATGGATTAGCTGGTAATTTAGATTTGCAAATAGTTAATATTCAAGGTAAAGTAATTCGTACTGAAGAGATTATTAATAATAAACAATCATACACTCAAGATATTGATTTATCAATATATCCAAAAGGAATTTATTTAGTAAAACTTACAAATAATAATTTTGCAAAAGTTGAAAAGATCGTGCTGCAATAGGGAAGATGTAAGATTAAAGTAGAAAGATAGAAGCCAGAAGCCAGAAGTCTGAAGTAGGAAGTCAGAAAAAGGAAGATTAAAAACCCTATTGAAATTATTCGATAGGGTTTTTGTAATACCTAAAAACAGTATCT
>CAZRCF010000069.1:0-330 GCA_964598505.1 uncultured Lentimicrobiaceae bacterium
TGCTTTTTAGTTTTATTTTAGTAGTATTAGATGGGTTTACCAGCCACCATTTACCTGCCACCGTGTACCTTTATCAATTAACCATTTATCATTAATAATTAACAATTAAAAATCTAACGCTTTTTTGGTGAGGTCAGTCTTATACCAGTCACCATTTACCAGCTACCGTGTACCAATTTAAGTTACAATTACAATTTGGTATAATTCCACTAATTTTGTCGAATAATCATATATTTTTGCTCAAAATTAATTTTTATTAATAATTAAGTTCACCAAAGAGTAGTGAATAATTTTTGTTTATCTTTGCATTGTGAAAAAGCAAAGTAAAAG
>CAZRCF010000069.1:340-10978 GCA_964598505.1 uncultured Lentimicrobiaceae bacterium
TTCAAAATTAAATTACCACATAAACTCAGATAATTCAGAATATAGAGGTGGCAATTATGGTTTTGTTTCGTCGCATGCTGCTAATAGCATGGCTATTGCTATTATTCTAATTTTTTTATTTCGTAATAAAAACCGAAATATTTGGTTACTTTTAATTTGGGTAATGATAATATCGTACAGCAGAATTTATTTGGGAGTACATTATCTTTCAGATGTACTGGGAGGAATGTTTGTTGGATTTTGTTCAGCAAGTTTAGTAATATTTCTTTTTACAAAAATAAAATTTTTAAAATTTTCTGAACTAAAATTGGAGCGGTAAATGGGATTCGAACCCACGACCCTCAGCTTGGGAAGCTGATGCTCTACCAACTGAGCTACTACCGCAAAAAAGAAAAATATATTTGCAAATTTAAACAATCTTTTCTGAAAATTGAAATATACAGTGAATGAATTTTTGTTTATCTTTGCATTGTGAAAAAGCAAAGTAAAAATATTATTAAGAAATTTGTTGTAATTACTACATTACTTATATTTATATTATTTAGTGGTGGATTATCATTTTCTATTCATTTATGCGATGCTTGTGGCACACAAAAGCCTTATTATTTCACACATCCCGATTGTTGCCAAGAAAGTGAACATCTTCATAAAGCCGAAAAAGATTGTGTTGAGCATTGTTGTTGCGATACAAAACATCATAACGATTCTAATTGCGGGACAAAACATCATTGCAAAACATTTCATAAATACTTTAAAATAAACTCATCTTTTGTAAAAAAAGATAATCTTGTTAAAGTACAAAATGATTTATTATTCTCTTTTTCATTTTTATTAAACAACTATCCCCTACAAATAAAGAAATCTGAAATTCAACTATATTCAGATAGTTCACCTCCTAATATAAAAGCTGGTGGAGAATCTTTCTTGCATTTTATTGTTCAAAATATTACCTACTGTTGATTATTATTAAATATTAATTCCCTATTATTTTTATAAGGGCAAAAAAATTATGTTTAATAATTTAATCAAAATAAAATGATAAAGAAATTTATATTTCTCGTTTTATTGTTTTTTATAACACTATGCAGTTATAGTCAAAATGTAATAAATGGTACAATAAACGAGTTAGACAACAAAAATAATATAGTAGGCTTGCCGGGTGCAACAATCCAATGGCTTGGCACAACAACAGGCACCTCAACTAATGGCAATGGAGAGTTTTTAATTCAAAAAATTGTCGGCAACAATAAACTTTTAGTAAAACATATTTCGTACCAACCAGATACAATAATAATTAATGAGAGTCAATTAGAAGTTAAAATATTACTTACAGGCGGAAAACAATTAAATGAGGTTGTAATTAAAAACAATGATGGGTTTCTGTTTTCAATAAAACCAATAGCAACTCAAATAATTACAAACGAAGGATTAAAAAAAGCTGCTTGCTGTAGTTTAGCCGAAAGTTTTGAAAGCAGTGCAACTGTTGATATTGAATACTCCGATGCTGTTTCGGGGGCAAAACAGATACAAATGTTGGGATTAGCAGGTGTATATAGCCAAACTTTAATAGAAAACATGCCTTTTGTACGAGGCTTATCAACACCATTTGGGTTAAGCTACGTTCCAGGTCCATGGATGGAAGCAATTTATGTTTCAAAAGGCACCTCATCAGTAGTAAATGGATACGAATCAATTACTGGTCAAATAAATGTTGAATATAAAAAACCAGAATCAAACGAGGAAAAACTATATATAAATTTATATGGCGACAATATGGGTCGAAGTGAGATAAACCTAAATTCACGTTTGCAAGTAAAAAATAATGTTAGCTCCATGCTTTTGCTTCATGCCGAAAATCAAGCTTGGAAAATCGATCATAACCACGATCATTTTTTAGATATACCGCAAAATCAACAAATTAACGTTATGAACAGATGGGATTATGATATTCCTCATAAATTAGAAGGAAAAGCAGTTGTAAGCTTTCTTTCTGAAGATAGAACCGGAGGGAATAAAAATTTTGATAAAGAAAAAAAATATTTAGGTTCCGAAGTGTATGGTTTGGGTATAAAAAACAATCGTTTTAATGCAACAACTAAAAATGGTTTTTTCTTAAAAGGCGAAGAAGAAAGCATTGGAACTCAACTATCGTTTACACATCACGAGAACAATTCTTACTTTGGGCAAACTACTTATAAAGCAATACAATCAAGCTTTTATGCAAATTTTATATATGCTAACAGAATAAAAAACAGCAAAAAACACAAAATAAGCACAGGTTTTAGCTACCAGATGGATTCATATAACGAAAAACTTAACGATTCTAGTTTCTCTCACACCGAATCGGTGCCGGGAATTTATTCCCAATACTCATATAGTTTAGGCGAAGCAATTGCAATAATTATTGGTTTTAGAGCCGATTATCATAATCAGTATGGACTTTTTTGGACACCCCGATTACATTTAAAATATATGCTCAACGAAACTTGGTCGGTGCGTGGAACTATCGGTAAAGGTTATCGAGTTACAAATATTTATGCCGAAAACACTTCTCTGCTTACAAGTTCGCGAAAATTTGTGATTTCCGAAAAACTTAACAACGAAGAGGCTTGGAATTTTGGTGTAAATCTATTGAAAAAATTTACAATGAACAAAAAAGATGCTTCAATTTCATTAGACTATTATAGAACCGATTTTGTAAATCAAGTAATCGTTGATGTTGACCAAAATTCGCATTATGCATATTTGTACAATTTAAAAGGAGTATCATATTCAAATAGCACACAAATTGAAGCAATTATATATCCAATAAAAAGATTTGAAGCAGTTATTGCTTACCGTTTTAATGATGTAAAACAAACTATAAATGGTAAGTTGCAAAACAAACCAATGACAAGCCAGCATAAAGCAATATTAACATTGAGCTATAAAACAAAATTTGATAAATGGCAGTTCGATCTTACAACACAATATCATGGAGCTATGCGTTTACCCGATTTATCATCTAATCCTTTAGAATATCAGCTATCAAAACATTCGCCCGATTATACAATTTTTAATTCTCAAATAACTCGTAGATTTAAAAATTTAGATATATATGTTGGAGCCGAAAACATTGGAGATTTTAAACAAAAAACACCAATTATTGCTTCGCACGATCCATTTGGTCAATATTTCGATTCTTCAATTGTATGGGGTCCAATTAAAGGCAGAATGTTTTATGCTGGATTAAGATTAACTTTAAAGTAAACCATAAATCCGCATGGATAACGCTAGCAAATTGATAGTCATCAGATGACTTAAAATGCAATTATGAATATAAACAGCAGATATTCAATTAGTCATCAGATGACTTGCAGATATAAGGGTAAAAATTAATTAATTTAAAAAAAAAAAAAAATGAAAAAATCCATATTTTAAGCACAGTAATTATACTTTTCGCAGTAATTAGTTACGGACAAAAAGCAAAAACAGAAACTATTAAAATTCAAACATCAGGGCAATGCGAAATGTGTAAAGAACGTATAGAAAAAGCATTAGCTTATGAAAAAGGAGTTAAAAATTCGGATTATGATGAAAAAACAGCAATTGTAACTGTAGAGTATAATCCAGAAAAAACAACTCCCGAAAAAATCCGTAAAGCAATAACAGCAGTTGGGCACGATGCTGATGACCAGCCCGCAGATGCTAAGGCATACTCAAAATTACCCGAGTGTTGCAAAAAACAAAAAGAAAATCACACCGATCATAGCGGTTGTAAACACAATTAGTGTTTTTTGAATTTAATAATAAATCCGCAAGTCATCTGATGACTATTAGCTATTTATTATAGTTGCTGCGAAATTAAAGCTTAATATTTAAATGGTGAGCATAAAAACTCACCATTTTTGGCATTGTAAAATATAATTATTAATTTTGGGTTAAATTATCAATTATGCAGTTATTAAAAAGAATAGAAAAAAAGAAATTACTTGCATTTGTATGTTTAATATTTTCTATACTTTTATTCAATTGTAAAAAAGAAGAAGAGAAAATAATTGTAGAAGATCCATCTATAATAATTAACAATTATCCTTTTGCAAACGAAAATGCAAAATATTATTTAAACGGTCAAATTGATGCTGTATCAGGTCCTACTAACGCTATTCAATATTCAAAAATACATTATTTATATCATTCGGCAGGCAGCAATAAATATATTGTAAGTATCGAACATATTATATATTCACCTACACAAAAAACAGAATTAGATACTATATATTTAATTATCAATAACCAAGGCATACAAGATTACGATTCGGGATTTGTAAATCCTTGTTATATTTTAAAAACTAACGACTCGCTATATACAAAATATGAAGTAAACAGAAAAAATTACAACGGAGTTCATCATGAAATAAGAACGCTTAACAGAAAAAATGTTTATACTGCCACATCAGCAGGCATGTATTATTGCGATGAAATTATTTATACTTACCCGAATTCTGAAAATAAAATGTTTTATTATTTTACACCAACAAAAGGAATAGTAAAAATAATAGATTATAATTCAAATTATAATGGAATGTGGGTTCTCTATTAACAAAGAAAGCATTTTTACTTTTATCCGCAACAACAATACTAATTTACTGATAGTGATCAGATGACATTAGGCTTTATGGGTCTTAATATATTTATGTTTTTTGCCAACCTCCAACTTTAATAAAATCGCAGTATAAAAAATATTTACTTACTTTTGCAAAAAATATCAAAAAATGGAATCAAAATTTTATTCTACTTATCGTCTTGTTAAAAGCGAAGATCTTAATCATCACGGAACATTATTTGCCGGCAGAACAGCCGAATGGTTTGTTGAATCGGGATTTATTGCAGTTTCGCAATATTTAGACCCAAAAAACATAGTTTGTTTGAAAATTCATGGAATGGAGTTCAAGTATCCTGTAAAAGGTGGCGAAACAATATGTTTTAAAAGCAAAATTGCTTATCTCGGTAAAAGCAGTATAATAACATATATTAAAGTTATTAACGGCAAAACAAATAATCAATTAGTTGATGGTTTTATAAGTTTTGTGCATGTAGATGAAACTACTAAACCGATGCCTCATGGTTTAAAATTGGATTTGGTTACTGAAGAAGATACATTATTATTCGCTAAAGCAGCTTTGCTTAAGACAAAATAGACTATTTGCAACACCAAAAAAACTAATAACAGCTACTAATTAAAAATTCACCACTTTCGATGTCCTTTCCTTTTATGGCAAAACAACCTTCTTTGTCAGCATCTCTGTAAATTGTAGCTGTTGCCGATATAAACTTCCAATTATATTCCTCGTATTCCTCATTGTAATAGAGTGCAGGAAAATCATCGAAGCGAATTTCATTATTTTCTTTATTATATTTACCGGATATTGAACTTTTTGTATCATAACTTTTTTTTTCGGCAATTTGAGTAACTTCTATTGTACCTTTTATACTAAAATCGTTGTTTAGTTTTAATTTCAAGGATATTTCTATAGGTATATTTGTATAAAATCCTTTAAAAGGGTCATTAAATGCTTTGGCATAAAAAGACGCATTCTTGGGCTTCGATGAAGAAGATGAGGTTGAGGATGGAATACTCTTTGTCGAGGAAGATGTCTTACTAATGCTATTTGAATTAGTTTTAGTATTGACTAAACTGCCTGTATTAACTTCAACAGTCCCATTATTGCTAAATGTTTTAACTATCATGTTTCCAGCTTTATCAAAATAGCACCCTCTGCCAATTTTATAACCCTTTTCCCATGTACAATCGTATTTGCTACCATCGGGTAAATATAATTGCCCTTTACCTTCATATTTATCATTTTTCCATTCACCGTTATAAATAGTACCATCGACATAAGTGATTTTTCCATTACCACTAATATGCCCATTCAAACAATTGCCGGTGTATGTAAAAATTAGTTTAGTTTTTTCGTAAACCTGTAATGTACCCTTGCCGTTTACAAATTTATTTAAACATGCACCATTCCATTTTACAGTGCGGATAGATGAGTTTGTATCGGTAAAATACTTACAACCAGTAGTTTTATTAGTTATCCATCCATTACCCTGCGAAAAACAACTTAATGAAGACAATAATAAAATAAAAGTAAAAAATTGCTTAGCATTCATGATTCTATAATTTAAAAATGTTTATTTTCAGAAACAAATAACAATTATTTACAAAGATATTTATTTATTTAAAAAAACTATTATAAATTACACAAAAAAACTATCAAACACACAACTTACATTATTCCTTTAGAAGTTTTTTCGTTTTTAACATCAACTTCTTTTTCTTTCTTATTAATTGTTTTTCCTTTATTAAAACGATAACTGATTTCAAGTACAATAAAATTTTTCAATATACTTACGTCATTCGTTCTAGTTTCAATGTAATTAACGGTTTTAATATAAGTGCCTTGATTGAAGTTTACACCATAAGTAATAGGAAGTAAATATGCACACATAACACTTAATCGTTGCTTGAAAAAGGGTTTTTGAACAAATAGCAACCAATAATCATTATTCCACATATTGTATCCCATAGCAGTTAAATACTTGCGGTTCTCTTTTTGATATTTTGCTCCACCAACAAATCCTGATTTCTCATTTACATATACCAATTGGCTATTCATAGTAAAATCATTTACTTTGTTTTTGTTTTGCTTATATTCAATAATTGTGTTATAAAAATCAAAATCATTTTGCCAGAATATGCTTTTGCCAAATGGAATTGTAAAATTTAATCGTAAACCATAATTTGAATAATTGCCAACATTATCAAAAGAATATTGCATAACTGTATCATTTTTCATACTAACAAATTCTGTAATATAATTGTTAGAAAAATGATAATATGGTTCAATTTTAGCAAAACCACCCATTATATTAGTTTCAAGCGACAATCTATGAGTTACTTCCGGTTTTAATTTTGGATTTCCAATTCTAACGGTTTGATTGTCATAACGAGATTCAAAAGGATTTACTTGGCTAATATCAGGATATTCGCTATTTGAGCGGTATTTTAACTTAAAATCAAATAAATTTGAGAGTTTATATTTAACATCAGCATAAGGTAAGTAAATAAAATAGTTTAATTTACCTGCATCAGTTTTCGGATTACTTGTTTCGGCAGCTAAACCCAATTTAACACCAAATTTTTTATTTGGTTTATAAGAGTAATAAGAATAAATTTTATTGCGAAAATCGGTAAGACTAAATTTAGTTATTCTCTGTTCTGCTTCAAATTTATTATTTAGCTCTTCAAACGAGTTACCATAACCAAACTGAATATTATGTTTATCGTTAAATGTATGATAATATTCTGCATAAAACTTTATCTTGTTTTTTATATTTTTGCCAATTTCGTTTCTATATAAAAAATTATTCATGAAATTATTATTATCATAATCTGAAAAATAGTTTGAATAGGTAATGTTTGCTTTAAAAGAATTTTTTTCATCTGTTTTACCATCGTAAAATAATGAATAATAAGAGCTTGTTGTATTTGATTTCGACTGATTAAATAACTCGTAGCTACTAAAGGTAACACCATTTTTTTTCTCCGAAACTCCTAGCAAAGCTTCTTCTGAATTATTGCTTATTGGTTGAAACGATAAATTACCTTCAAAACTAAACGAATTCTTTGGATTTAAAGTATAATCAGCACCATAAATAATATTATTGTACATCTGCCTAACTTTTACATTCATATTACCATCAACCGGATTTTGTTCAATTGTAACTGTGTCGTTTGGATATTCTTTAGTAATTGAGCTATTCAAATTAAAACTATTGAGATTAGTATTAATTTTTGTATATAAATTTAGTTTATTGTTTGTATGATTTATTGTTATTGAAGAATAATTTTGAACAAAAATATTTTCCGATTTTGATGCGTCTAAATCAAACAAATTATTATTAGCAAAAAGCACTTCAGTACCTTTATAATCTTTCCTTAAAATGATATTTATAACTGCTGTGTAACCTTCAAGAGCATATCGCCCACTTGGGTCGCGAATAACTTCAATTTTTTTCAATCTATCGGGTGAAATATTTTTAATATAATCTTGGTCTTTTTCCATTCCATCAACCAAAATTATAATCTTAGTACTATTATCAACTTTAATTGCATTAGTATATCTATCGTAATCTACACCACTCATTTTATCTAAAACCTCTTTAGTAGAAGTTGTTCCAGCTCTCATTTTATCAGTAACAATTTGAACTTCTCTATCAATAAGGTTTTCGTTTGAAGATGACTTTATTGAAACTTCTTTCAAAAATTTTGCATCAGATTTTAATTTAAAAACACCTAAGAATTTATTTTCTCTTAAAAATGATTTTTTCAAAGTATCGGTTTCGTAGCCAATAAAACTAAATTTAAAACTATATACACCTTGAGGTATTTGCAATGAAAAATAACCTCCTTCGTCGGAAACAGCTCCTGTTATAAGGCTATCAGTTTTGTTAAATACCGAAATTGTACAAAATTCTAACGATTTTTTTGTTTCGGCATCTTTAACTTGCCCACTTATTTCAACCATTTGTTGAGAATATACAGATGTGATTGCAGACAAAATAATAATAAATAAAACTAATAGTTTTGTTTTCATACGTTAATTTTTAATTTGTTTTTTATTTGTCGTATGGAACTCGCTAATTATCATTCTCTTGGGTGAAAAGGATTTTCATGCTCGTTTCATACTCAATTTTTAATATTAGCAAAAGTATAAAGTTAATTTATAGAATTATAAATATTTCTATAAAACAGTTGAAAATAAGGACAAACTATTGTTTTTTAAGGAACAAAAAAAGCTCCGATAAAATCGGAGCTTTTTAAAGTAAGATTTTGTGAAATTATTTTTCAATATTTGGCAACTCTAGTCCGTAGCCTTTTTTCTTGTCGATTTTTTTAAGTATAAATCCTAAAGCAAAAGCTAAAACTCCTAAAAGTGCTAACATTATTAGTGGATTTGTATAATCATACATTATGGATGCTTCTTTTGAAGTTAATAAACCATCTTTTACTTTAGCTGATATATCTGTATTTGATGATGTTAGGATTTTTCCTATTAATAATGGGAAAAGCCATAATCCAATATTTTGAATCCAGAATATTAAAGCATAAGCAGAACCAATAACATTATTATCTACCAATTTTGGAACAGATGGCCATAAAGATGCTGGAACTAGTGAAAAGGATGCCCCTAAAACTAAAATTGTACTAAAAGCTAAAATTACGCCTGCAATTTCTTGTCCTTTAAATAAAGGCAAAACAAATGCAAAAGTTAAGTGACAAACTATAAGTAATATTGATCCAAGCATCAACATAGAAGCAGCTTTACCTTTTTTATCAATATAGTTTCCAAGAATAGGTGTAATACCAACTGCTAATAATGGAAATACAGAAAAAATTGCTCCTGCAGATTGTTGTTTATATGCCATGTAACAAAATACTAGTAGTAAAATCCCAGATATAGTTAATAGAAATGTTCTTAAGTTTTTTTTACAAAAATTACTTGAAAAGGAAGCAATTGCAACAGCTAACATAATTATATATCCTAAAATTACAATATATCCTGAACTCCAAATAGAGTCTTTTGGTAACTCTGTAAATGACAAGTTACATTCTAACATATTTACAGCATATTTTTGGAATGGGAAAATAGCTGAATAGTATAATACACAAAGTAAAGCAACCAACCAAAAACCATAGCTTTTAAATATTTTACCGATATCCTTTATCTTAAATGGTTCATCTTTTTCTTCTGATTCACCTACTTGTGCGTCTAATTTCTTATCCATAAAAAAATAGGCAATAAACATAATTAAAGCAATCATCAATAAAATAACACCAAATGCAACTGAGTTAGATACATCAGTACTTCCTAATATTTTTGTTTTAGCGATTAAAGGGGAAAAAATCATGCAAGTTGCAACTCCTAAGCGAGCAAGAGCCATTTCAGATCCCATAGCAAGAGCTAATTCCCTGCCTTTAAACCACTTAACAATACCTCTAGATACAGTAATTCCGGCCATTTCAACACCACATCCAAAAATCATAAATCCAACTGATGCAAATTTTGCAGATGCAGGCATTCCTTTATAAAAAGGAGAAACTCCTAGTTCTTCAAAACCAGGTATATAATTTAAATTATTGGTAAACCATATCTCTAATCCAGATCCTTTAAACATTTCTGTTACAGAATACCAATTTAATAATGCTCCAATAATCATTACTATTCCAGATAAAATTGCAGTAAACCGTACTCCCATTTTATCTAAAATTATTCCGGCAATTATCAAGAAAAAGATAAACACATTTAAAAATGTTTCTGAGCCAGCGTACGTTCCAAATGCATCAGAATTCCATCCCTTAGTTGATTCTAAAATGGATTTTACTGGAGATAATATGTCCATAAAAATATAAGCACAAAACATAGCAAATGCTAAAAAAAGAAGTGCTGTCCAGCGTATTGCAGGATTGTCTTTCATTGATAACTTGATTTTTTCCGTCATTTTTAATAATTTTTTAGTGAATAAATGATTAATTAATTTTTTTAAGGCACAAACGTACATTAATTTTATATAAAAAACAAATTATAAGTT
>CAZRCF010000070.1:0-7660 GCA_964598505.1 uncultured Lentimicrobiaceae bacterium
AGCATCGATTCGAAAAGCATATTCAAACTTATTAGTATTATAAAAGATAAAAATAATACACTTTTGTTTTTAATAGCAATCCTAAAACCTACGATTACGATTAATAATAAAACAAAAAGACCAAAAACACCTAATGTAATTGTAGAATGAAGATATTGATTATGTGGATTCAAATACCTTTCATTAACTGTTTGTGAACCCATTTTTTTATAATTTTCTATAATTTTATCTTTTGTATCGCCAGTACCAACTCCCCATGGCAAACAATTATAAGCAAATTTTGAAGAAGTAACAAATATTGCAACACGCTCCATACTACTTTCTTCTGAATCGATACTTGCTTCGCTTGAATTAATTATAGCATTATTCATCGCTTGAAACCTATCTTTTACAGATGGTATAAAATTTAGTAATAAAAAAGGGGAAATTATACTTAGTAATGCAATTAAAATAATGTATTTAGCTTTAATTTTTCGTGCAAGTAAGTTCACAAAATATACAGTAACGGCAATAGTAAATGCAATAATGCCGGCTTTTGATGATAGTAACAATAAATAGATAAAAAGTATAATGAATATAATTATTCCAAATACTTTAGCAATTTTATTACTAAAAATAATTTTATTATACCCTAAAAATAAAACAATAATAAGTGACGTGCTAACATATAATGCCATATATGAAGGATGAATTGCAGATAAATTTGTGTAAAAAAAGTGTGCTATTAAAGGTTGCTTGTAATAATTTATAAAAGCAATTATAATATTAATTAAAAATGACACCAAACAACCAAATATTAATGCTTTAAGGAAATAATTTTGTTTATTAGTGTAAAAATCATATCTCATTAAAATTATTAAAGGAATAACAAACATTGAAAGTTTTATTTCTAAATCAAAAAATGCATAATTATAATTTTCGGTATAAAGTAAACCAAATAAATGAATTATATAAAATATTGGAAATAGAAGAATTGGTAATTTGTTTCTATTAAATATTGAAATAAACTTTATTTTATCATTATGGGAAAACATTTTATATAACGATACCAAAAACCACAAACATAATGCTATTGTTACAAAATGCTTATTTAATGGAATTAAAAATACACTTAATACTCCTAAAAGTAATTCGAAATTATATTTATTTTTTTTCATTAAAATCATAAAATTGTTGTCATTTTAAAATTTGAAGTTTCTGCCATAAATTTTCTGCAATAATATCTCTATTAAATTCCTTTGAAACGTATGAAAGACCGTTTTCTCCTAATTCTTTAGCAAAAGCTTTATTATCAATTAAATACAATATTTTATCTACTAAACTGTTAGCATTTTCGGGTTCAAAAAACAAACCACATTTTCCATTATCAATAAAAAGTTCTTTAGCTTCACCTTCTACGCCAAGTAAAATTGGAATTTCTAAAGCTAAATTTTCAAATATTTTTGATGGTATTGCACCTTTAAATAAGTCTAATTTTCTGAGTGGAATAATTGAAGCATTAATTGACAATAATATATTTTGCATTTTTTGTTTTGGTACAATATCAAAAAAATAAACATTTTTCAAATTATTATCAGTAGATATTTTTTTAAGTTTTTCTTTTTCGGGACCATTTCCTACAAAAATAAATTTTATATTAGCTTTGTTTGTCAAAATTTTAGCTGCTTCAATAATTACTTCTAACCCTTGCGCATAACCATGAATTCCTGCATATAAAAATAAAAAGTCATTATTATTGAATCCATTTTCTTGTCTCCAATTATTACTATCTGGTTTATTTGAATTAAAAAAATTAATATCTACACCATTTTTCAACCAGTAAACATCTTTTTCAGGAAACCTTTTTGAAATATTATTACAAATACCCTGTGTTTGTCCGGTTATTAATGCCGATTTTTTATAACAAAATTCTTCAAGATATGTCGATAATTTTAAAAAGGTTTTATTTTTAACTAATCCAAGCTTTTCGGCACTTTCGGGCCATAAATCAGAAACATTAAACACAAGTTTTGCTCTTTTAGCACGTGATAATAAATAACCTGTAATGCCTATAAATAATGGTGGAGATTCAACAAATATAATATCTTGTTTATTTATTTTAAATAATCCTATAAATAATGATGTAAACACAAAAGAGAAATAGTTGATAAGTCGTTTAATAATTGATTTACTTTTAGAAACATAAATCCACGAACGAAAAACAGACAACCCGTTCATATCTTGATATATATATCGTTTGCCTTTATACTCTGAATGAATTTCCATTTGTGGATAATTAGGCATTGCAGTTAAAACAGAAATATCAACACCTTTTTGTTGCAACCTAACTGCAAGTTCAAATAATCGGTTTTGAGGTGCTCCTACTTCTGGGGGAAAATATTGTGTAAGTATTAGTAATTTCACTTATTATCTATTAATTGTGATACATTGCAAAAATATTCATTAATTAAATTTGGGAAAATAGCTTTTTTAAAAATAATATCTCTGTTTGTTTTCATTATTTCTTCATTTTTAAGTAAAATATCAAATAAAAAACTGTTGTTATCCTCTGAAATTATTATACCATTTTTTTCATTTTCAATCCATTCTTTGTTAGCTGGTATGTCAGAGACTATTGGTAAACAGCCCCACGCCATAGCTTCTAATAGAGATACTGAAGTGCTATCAGATGTAGGTAGAGAATAATAAAATCCAGATTTACGATATAATTCTGATTGTTCTTTTTGAGTTAAAAACCCTTTAAACTCAACGACTTCATTAATGTTTAACTCGTTACACAATTGCATTAATTTTACTTTATCTTCTCCATCGTTTGCAATAATCAATCTCGTTTGTTTATTTAGTTTATATATTGAAGCAAAATGTTTTATAACTTTATCAATATTATAATTTGGACTCAACATCCTATTAGAGAAAAAAAGTGAATAGTTTTTTTCTTTTAATGAAATTTCGGGCAATTTTTCTATTCCAAAAGCGAATGTTAAAACCATTGTTTTGCTAAGTTTATTAATTTGTTCTGTCATAACTTGTGCATCAGAAGTAATTATATTTGAGCTATTTAGAATAAATTTAGTAATAATCTTATAAATAATATTTTTTTTGGGTGTAACTAAAATATCACTTCCCCAAGCAGATGAAACTTGAACATACTTATAACCGAAAAATCTTTTAATAATTGAAGTTATAAGTCCATGGCTAGTAATATAATGAGCATTTACAATATCTGGATTGATTTTTTTTATTATTTTCTTAAAATAAAAAAATGATTTTAGTATCTTTATATTTCCGCCATTTGAGTTAGTTTGGTGGTATAATGAAAAACATTTATCTTTATTAATAACCGAAAATATCTCTTCGGCAACTGATGTTGAAGATATTACATATAAATCACATAGAGGAGCTAATGCTTTAACCCATTTTATAAGGTGACCGCTTTGAGCATTTCCAAAGATTACATATTTTATTTTGTTTTGAAAAATCATAATTTTTTAATAATTTGATTTAGTTTTTCTATCTGATATTTTCTATGACACGACTTAATTATTTCAACATTAAAATCAGGGAACTCTTTTTTTTGCCATAATTTATATGTCCATAATATTGATTCAACTGCTTCTTCAATCGAATTCCATTCTGCAACTTTTCCTGCACCTGTTTCTCGAATAAGTTGTGCTGCAACATCTATAGGGTCAATTAATGGAATAATCGGTCGCATTACACCTAAATAATCGAAAATTTTACCCGAAAAAACACCTTTGCTTTCGCCTGCAGGAATAACTAGTAATAAAGCATCAGAATTTCGCATATATTCAATTGCTTCATTATAAGGAACTTTATCAATAATTGAAATATAATTTTTTAATTTAGTTGGAATTAAAACTGCTCCTCCAACTCCAATAAAATTGATTTGTAGGTGTGGAATTAATTTTTTTTCGATAATCAATTCTATTGCTTTATTAAAATAGTGTGGAGTTATTTTGCCATAGAAAGTACCAATATAGGAAATAGTAAATATATTTTTGAATGCACCATCATTTCCATATTCAAAATCGAAACCATTACGTATTTCATAATTTTTCAAGTTAATATTTAGCTTTTTTTGTTCAATGTATTTCAAAATGGGATTAGAGACTGTTATAATAATATCTGAATTTATTAAAATATTTTTTTCAAGATTTTCCTTCGTTTTTTTCCCGGAGAAAAAAGATTCACTTGAGTTATTTAAAATCCCATCTCTTAAATCTGTAATCCATTTAACTTCCGGATGTTTTTGCTTTATTTTAGATGCAACATTTAATGGCCCAGCAGTAGGATAACTACTAATTATAATAGCATTTTGGTAATCTGTAATATTTTTGTCAATATATTTAAATGCTTGTTTTTCCCACGAAAGGCTTACATTAACACCTATAATGTTTAATAAAATATTCCATACTGCACGTAATTTATGAATAATATAAGGATATTTCTTATTAAATGTTGCCCTTTTAATCCATTGTTTATTAATAATATATTCTATATCAACATTAGGAAGTTCAATTTTATTTGATTTTTTCGACTGCAGAAGTGTAACTACAGTAATATTGTATTCCGATTTATCCAAATACTTTGCAAAAGCAAATATACGGTTTGATGCAACAGAAATAATTGGAGGAAAATAAACAGAAACAATAAATATTTGTTTTTTACTCATCAGTTTTTATTATTTGTTAATACAAATATAATATTATTTATAATAGCTTTTTCTGAAAAATTAGTAAGAACAAAATTTCTACCTTTTGTATTTAGTGGTAAATTTCCACAATTAAATTTATCTTCTAATAGCAATATTGCATCAATAATTGATTGGTTGTCATCTATTAAAACACATTCGTTATATGCTATATTATACAATACATAACGTTCATTTTTTAATGATTCTATAATAAAAGACGATAACCCGTCGTGCTCAGGAATACGTAAAGAAACTATTGAGTTCGCAATTATTTCTTCCATATTATTTACCCATCCTAAAAGTTTAATATTTTCAGGTATTATTTTATTTGTTTTACTAATTCCTGCAATAACAAAGTGGATGTGTTTAAGATTATTAGCAATATCTATTATTCGATCAAATCCATAAAAATTGGAATCTAATTCGGGTATATATGATAATACAGAGAAATTATTTGGGAATTTTCGTGTTGTATAATTTTCATTAACTGTTGTAAGTGGAATAAATTGAGCTTTAATTCCAATCGTTTTTAGTTCATCGATATACCAAGGTGTATCAGTAAGATGGATTGGTTTAGCAATAAAACTGTGATTGTAATTATTATCCAAAAAATCTTTTTTTGCCTGTGTTAAATCACTGCCTACCCAATGGAAAACTACTTTTTTCTTTAAAAAGAACGAGATATTAAATATGAAGCTTTTTTTAATAGTGCCATTAATTGAATATACTGTTTTAATAAATGGAAGTAATATAAGAAAACACAACCGATCTTTATATGAATAATATGTGTTGAAATAGATATATTTATTTTTATTATCTATTTTATTAAGTTGTTCGCAAATTCTATTACCAAAATATTTTAACCCTACAATTGCTATTATCATTGTGTTTTGTATATTAATTTTTAATTTTTTTTGAAATTTTTAAAATCCAAACTATAAAAAATAAATAATATATAACTTCGAAAATTGATATTAACATTAATCCTTTTTTAATATCATGTGCAACAGTTCCGGCATAAATAATTGATAATAATATTATAGAATTGCCAATTATACTGATTAAAAAAACTTGTTTCTGTTTGCCTAAAACAAGAGGTATTGATGAAATTGGACTAACAACAAAAATCATCATCATCCAAGGAGCAATATATTGTGCATATATACCAGCTTCTCGATATTTTTCGCTAAAAACATAAGCAAATATATCTTCGCCAAAAAAGAATATTATGGAAAATCCTGCAATAGAAAGAATTCCTAAATTTTTTATTACTTTAATTACTAAAGGACGAATAGACTCACCATTTGCATACATTGACGATGCTTTTTGCATAAACACTTGCCCAATTGATGCACCTATTAAAGAAACGGGTGCAGCTAATATTCTGAAAGTTCTTGAATAATAACCTAATATTGATTCAGAAAAAAAATATGATATTAAAAAAATAAGTAAACTCTGTTGAAGGATGTCACTAAAGGCATGTAAGCTATTAATTTTTGGAAAATCAGAGTATTCTTTTGAAACTATTTTAATTTCTTTTTTTGAAATTAATTTCCTTAATTTAAAATCTTTATTTTTAAATGTTTTAAGTAATGGAATAAAACCTAAAATTTGCCCAAAAACAAATGATAAAATTAAACCCCATGCTCCAAATTTGAAAAATCCAACTCCTAAATTAAGCCCTGAATTTGAAATTGTTTGTGTAATTCTTGAAAACGAAACTATTTTAAATCTTTTTTTTCTAATAGCCCAATAGTTAAATGTTTGAGTAAAACCGATAACCCAAACTGAAATTGGAACTATATATAAATATATTCGAATTTTTTCATTATTAAAAAGTGTGGCTATTTGATTATTAAATATTAACACAACTAACACTGATAGAATACCAACACAAATTGCAATTCCTATTGATAATGCAACAACATTAATACTTTTTCTATCTGTTTTAGGCAATATAACCGCTAATTCATATCTTCCGGTAGCAATTATTGTAAATAATGATGAAAAACTCACATATAATGCCAATACCCCAAATTCTTCAGGTGTGTATAACCTTGTTAAGAAAGGTTCGATTGCTAATGGAACTAATTGAGCAATAGCACTTCCCGAGAATATAGCAAAAACATTTACTAAAAACTCTGATTGTAAATAACCTTTGATTTTATTTTTAATATTGTTCACTAATAACAAAAATTTAATTTTATAGTTAACATTTCTAATTGTTCCAATTATTATAAAAAATTAATAATTCGGGATTAGCATTAAGGAATTCTTCATCTTTATTTCTTGTGTCGCCAATCACTATTGCAGGGGTTCCTGCTATTATCGAATAATCGGGAAAAATTCCTTTAACATAGCTAAATGCAGATACAATTGAGCCTTTACCAATATGTGTATTTGGCATAATTACCGAATGTGGACCAATAAATGAGTATTTTCCAATATATATACTACCTTTTAAATAACCAATATGATTACTATGATTTTTGTATTGATTGCCATATAGGCGTATTGAGATATGACTTGAATGTGTTGTTAAATTAACAAAATTTGTTATCTGGCAACCTTCCCCTATTTCAATTTCATTACTTGCTTCAATATAATTATGATGACCAATATAAGTGTTATGATGCAAAATTAATTTATTTTGATAATCAATAAAAGTGGTGTTTCCAATTGTACAATTTTCAATTTTTATGCCTTGAAAGTTAGTTTTTAGCAATAACATTCTTGGCTTAGACAATGGGTTAAAAACCTTTATTATTAAATCTGTTATAATTGCTCGGATTTTTTTCATTTGAAAATATAATATTAATTAGTTCTTTAAATAAATGAAACAATATTTTATCAAAAAAAAGAAACATATATTTAAATTGATTTTATCTTTTTAACAGGAGAACCGGCATAAACACTATTACTTTCTAAAACACCTCTCACAACAGA
>CAZRCF010000070.1:7670-10840 GCA_964598505.1 uncultured Lentimicrobiaceae bacterium
AGAATTTGCTGCAACAACAATATTGTCATTAATAATTACACCTGGTAAAATTACTGAATGTGAACCAATAAAAACATTGTTTCCAATTATTATCGAAGCATCTATATAATTTTCAGTAAATACAGTACTATTACCATTAATATTGTGAGAGTGACAAAAGAAAGAACAAAAAGGACCAACAGCAACATTATTACCTATTGTTAATGAATTATTATCAATAAGCATATAACCATAAGGAGCTATGTGAGAGAAATCTCCAATAGAAAATTTTCCATTTTTTTTTATATGAATCGTTATGTTTTTATAAAGATTTGAATTTTCACCAATTGAAACATTTTTAGGGTTTGTTATGTCAGTATTTTTTTCAATAAATGAATTCGATAATATTTTTACTCCTTTTATTATCCAAATTTGTCGTAGAATATGAAGCCTTATGCGCTGATAATTCAAAAATCTTGTTATCATATTAATTGTCTTTTATTTTGTTGATTGCTCAATTGTATGTTTAAAATTTTTCATTATTTTTTTAAAATTAAAATTTTCTTTTATCCATGAAATATTTTTTTCGTTTTTCAGCATATTTCTGTTTTTTATAATTTTTATTGTATCAGATAATTTATTTGATAAATCAATGGAATCCCTTTTCACTAAATGACATAATTCGTGCTCAAAATTCCAAATAACTTCACTGCCAAACGATAATGCCTCTAAAACACTTTTTGAATATCCATCATGCTCTGTTAATCGAATAAAAATTGGTGTGCTATTAGCAATTTCTTTGTAAAGATTAGCATCAACCCAGCCATAATAGGTAACATTTGGAAGTTTTGGGTAAGAATTGCCTTTAGTGCCAAGAATTTTAAATTCAATATCTGAAAACTCTGCGAATATTGGCGAAAGTATATCCAACCCGTAGAATTTTTCTTTGCCTTCTAGTATATACGTATAAACTGATATTTTTTCGTATTTGTCGATAGTAGAATTGTTTATCACAATATGTTTAAAGTGTAATATATCAGTTTTTATTCTGATACCTTTTAGCTCATTAATTAATAAAAAAGAGTCAGAAAAATGAATTGATTTTTCAATATATTTTAGCAATATAGTATTGCTTTTATATCTTTTTTGAGCTAGTAATACATCTGTACCTTGCCACAACATTATAATTTTTTTGTTAAATTTTAGAGCTAAATCAAGGCTTCCACTTTTATCAGACACACCATTTAAAGAAATAACTATATCGGCAAATGGAATTAATGTTGCAAATTTAATTTTGTCAAACAAAAAAGAGTATGTATCACAAAAAACATATCTATTTTCAATATCAAAATTTGCTAAATCAGTTTTTAATTTTTTTGCAAAATATGGCAATCCTATTATGATTATTAGCATATTATTCTTATTTAATGATTATTAATCGCCTTATAAATGTTTTTTTTTGCAAAGCTAAATAATTTGAATATATATACAATATAAATTTATTTATATCTGAAAGTATCTAAATTAATTCCTTTTTATAATAAAACTATGCTAAAGATGCCAAAATAATTATTAGCCATTACTGTTATTTGAAGATTTATTTTTTATTTCACTAGTATAATATAAAATTAAAATACCTGTAAAAATCCAATTAATATCTAACAAACCAAATGCTGATGGGCTATTACTGATTATAAAAAAAATTAAAATTGATGCTACGAAAATTATTGAATAATTTTTATGAAATTTATAATTTAAAAAGGTGTTCCATATCATGTAAATAAAAAATATTATATAAAAGAAGCAGAAAAACCCATATTGTGATAATAATTCAATAATCCAATTATGTGGGTTAGCATGACTAAAAACGTTTTCGGGCACTTTTTTTTCATCATGATAATAACGAAACATGCCTGGTCCAACTCCAAATCCATTACTTTCCTTAAATAAGTAAATACCATTTTTAATTAGTTTTAATCTTATTGTATTAGATTCTAACTGGTTTGACAAATCTATTTCTTTTTGCTTTAAAATATTTTCTTTAGTATTAATGGTTTTTTGCCATATAGGCCCAATATATATTGGGTTAAAGAAAAAGCACATAAGAGTTAAACCCAAAACTAAAATAATCGAATATTTATTTTTATAAATATATGTCTTTATTTGTTTAATATTTATTAAAATAATGCTAATAATAAGAATAACATTTGTAAATACCCCAAAGCGCGAATTAGCTATATAAGAAAAGCTAAGAAGTAAAACAATAATGAAAGAACTTTGCCATATATTTTGTTGAATTTTGTTATTTAAAAGAATCGTTGTTACACCAATTAAAATATAATAGGTAATAAAATTATTTGGATTATCGTATATAAAAACTGGTGTATATGTAACTTCGGTTGTAATGGGTGTTAATAATAATTTTTCAACATAATGTCCCCAAATATGTATTCCTGCTAAATATTCAAATACTGCAATCATTGTAAAGATGATAAAAAACAGAATAAATGTATTCCCTAATAATGGTTTTAACTTTTGCCAACCAAGTATTGAATTGGAGCGAAAAATAATAAAAACAGTAAAAAGAAATAATATTAAACTTCTTATATCAAAAATTGCATAAGAAGAGAATCCTGAAATTGAAGCTCTTATCAACGCATAAATAAGCAAAGATGAGAGAAAAGTAATTACAATTTTATTAATAATTGGTTCGCTTTCATACTTAAAAAAAAATGAATACCCAAATAAACATATCAAAAGCAATAAAAACGGATATAAAGTAAAATAACCCATTGAAATATACAATACATACGAGCCAAATGGGAAACTAATAACCCAAATTTGAAATATGATTGAGTAGAATTTTATATTTCCTTTAAGCATTAAATTATTTATAAATAATAGTATTAGAAATTTTAAATAAAAAAATATTGTTTTTTAAATCAATTAAAATAATTATTTGAACACAATATTTAAGTTGTAAAATTAATAAAAATTATCATTAATTTGAACTTTTGCTTTTCAATTCCTTTTATATAATAATCTTTAACCTATCATTTTATTATACCATTTAATTTTGTTAAAATTAATTGTATTGATTTTCAAAAAAAGTGATTTACTTATTTTTCTTTTTCACCCCAATTACATGTGGAATTTTACGAAACTCATCACAATTGTTTCGTTGCCATGTT
>CAZRCF010000071.1:0-10762 GCA_964598505.1 uncultured Lentimicrobiaceae bacterium
CGAAATGCCTGAGAGCCTTCTTCGGTACGAAAAGCAGATATTGCTGAAATATCTCCAATTTTCATTGTTTCAATTGACTTTGAAATTGATGGATCAATTTGATTTACATCAAATCGAACTGAACCGGTATATGGGTTTATCATTGCTCCAAAATTTACTTTTGTTGGAGCATCTGAGTATTTTTTTGCTGCTTCTTTAAAACTAATAACTCCTTGTTTTATTAAATTATTGATAGAATCAAGTTTATTACTTGAATTTATAAGCTCTTGAGTTGATGCTTGAGGCTGAAGTAAAATATGGCGTACATTAATATTTTCACCTCTTCGTTCAATCATTTGAATTATATGATAACCTGCTTTTGATTTTATTATTGACGATATTTCACCTGGTTTAAGGCTAAATGCAACAGATTCAAATTCGGGATATAATTCACCTCGAGAAACAAACCCAAGTTCACCTCCTTTTATTGCACTCCCTTTATCTTCAGAATATAAAACTGCAAGTGTAGCAAAACTTTCCCCTTTTAAAATTCTTTCACGAAACCCATTTAATTTCTCTTTTAGATAGTTTACTTGGTCTTGGCTTATTATTGGAATTATTACAATTTCATTAAATTCATACTCCGATGGAATAGTTGGAAGACTATCTTTAGGAATAGTTGATAAATACTTTTTAATTTCAGATGGGGTAACTGTTATACTTTTCGTGATATTTTCTTGCATCATTTCCACTGTCAGTTGGTCTCTAACAGGATCGCGAAGCTCTTCTTTAATTTGGTCAATATTTTTTTTATAATACTCTTCAAGTTTTGAACGAGAGCCAAATTGCGAAATAAAATATTTCATATTTCTTTCAATGCGTTCTTCAATTTGAGCATCAGAAATAATCAAACTATCTAATTGTGCTTGAGTTATCATTAATTTATTAAGCAAAAGAGTTTCAATTATTTGACAACGAATTTCGGGACTAATATCGGAATTTCCCATTTGAATTTTATATTGTACTAACTGTGCTTCAACTTCTGAAAAAAGTATTGATTTATTTCCAACTACTGCAACAACTTCATCAATAATTATAGGTTTTTGCGGTTGTGCTGCTATTTGAGTAGAATAAAAAATAATAGCTAATACAATAAATGTTTGATAAAATTTCATTTTATTTATTTTGTTGTTTTTTGTTTAATGATATTAATATATTTCAATTAATCCTTCAGATTTAGCTTTTGTAAGTGATTCTTTATTTAATTTTTCAATTAAATCCATTTTCCTTTTATTTAAAATTATATTTTGAATATTTTCTTTTTCATAAGTTATTGGCGATAATTCATCTTTAATTTTAAAATCTTTAAATTTCACAATATAAACATAACTCGAATCTTCAATTTCTATTTCACGATTATTTTGTAAAAATTGCTCTTGATTATATGTGTTTATTGGTATTTCTTTTAAAATATCTTCAAACATAAGCCACGCATTATCTTCAAGAAAATAGTTTTCAGCATTTTGTTGACAAATTTGTTCTATTTTTTTCTTATTTGGTTTATCCGAAAAAAGCATCTGTTTAATTTTATTTTTAGATGGATGAGCTTTAGATAGTTTTACATAATTTACTTTAACAATATTTGATTTTAATTCAAAATCTGATTTGTGAGTATCATAATAATTTTGAATATCTTTTACCTTTATTATACTATCAATGTGAGAACGCACATATTTATTTTCGTAGTTAAATATTAGTAAAGAACGTCGATAGTTTGCAATTTGTTGTTCAAATTCTTTTTCATTTGAACTTAATTCATCATCAGCATATTGCGATAACACTTGTTGTTGTACCCAATCTTGAATGTAATTTTTCACATAAGAAATACTGTCTGCCTCTGAAATTGAGGCAGGTACAATATTTCTTATATCACTTATGTATAGATATTTACTTCCAACTTTTGCAAGTGGAATTTCGTTAGATTTTTGTCCACACGAAGCTACAAATAATAAAAATACAATAAAACTGATTTTTATTTTCAATTTAATTATTTTATCGATTTAACTACTTCTTGATCAACAGTTACAGTATATTTTTCTCTTAGTTCTTTAATCCATTCTTTTTCAAGGTAGTTTTGGTATTCCGAAATAACAATCCCTTTAATTTCAGTAATAGGTTTTGGAGAAGGTTCTAATATACTGTTTATTACAACAATAATAAATTCATTTTTATCATTTACAATTATTTCAGAAACTGACGATTTCCATTCAATATTATCAATTATTTTATTATCGCCCTTACTATATTTTCCCGATTCGATTGAAATAATATCTTTTGTTTTTGCATTAAAAGGTTTAATTATTTCTTCCGGTGCAATATTTTTTGATATACCTTTTTTAATTGCTTTTAATGCTTTTTCGGCAGTTTTTTTATCGGTAGTTTTATATATAACTGCATCTGCTCTATTAGCATATTTGTAATTGTTTTTAATACGATCGTAGTAGTTTTGAAGCCCAATTGAATCTTTTATTGCTTTTGTCCAAACTTTTTTATCGGTTAAATCGAAAAGCAAAATGCCATCTCTATATTCTTTTATTAAATTTTTAAATTCAGGATATTTTGTTTCTAAACGATTATCTTCGTAGTTCATAATAACTTCTTCAATCCAAGTTTTATATCTATTTTTTAAAACAGATAAAATTTCCTCATTTTTATTATCGCCTTGATTTTTAGATAAATAAGAAGTAAAATCGGTTTGAGTATATGTTTTATTATCAAGAATAAACATTGGCTTATTTAATTTTGAAGCTTTTTCAGATGTCCATAGTCCTTGATTGAATGACGAGTCGATAATTGGAATATAATCTTCAATAACTTTTGTCATTTCCTTGAAAGAGTATTCATTTTTAAGTCGTTGAATAAATGAGTCTTTACTTTTGTTAGAACGAACATCGCGAGCAATACGCATTTTCAAATCAGCTTTCATCTCATCAAAAGTACCTGGTTTTTTTGTTTCTAAAAGTTTAATGAAATGCCAACCGTAAGTTGTAGCAACAGGTTCAGATATTTGGTCTTTTTCTAATTTATAAATTGTTGATACAAATTCTGGTAGCATTCTGTTTGATGTAAACCAAGGTAGAGCACCACCTTTTTCTGCCGAACCTTTATCATCAGAGTATTGTTTAACTAATTCTTCAAAAGATTCGCCTTTAGCAATTTTTGCTTTAATTTCATCAATTTTTTTAATTACATTTAATGAATCAATTGCTTTTGCGTCTCTTGGGTATGTTACAAGCAAATGAGCAGCATGAATTTTCCCTAAAGCAGGTTTTTTATCTGCAATTTTAAGAATATGGTAACCAAAATCTGAACGAAAAATATTCGATATTTGACCTAATTGAGTATTATATGCGGCATTTTCAAATGGATATACCATATCAAAAGCAGAAAAATATCCTAAATCACCTTTGTTTCCTTTATATGCTGGTCTGCCATTGCTTGCTTCTTGGTCGCGTGCTGATGGATCTTCGGAAGTTTCGCCGGCTACTTTGCCAAAATCTTCACCGGCAATGATGCGTTTTCTTATATTTAATATTTTATTATATGCAGCTAAAGTGTCTTTAGGTTTAGCATCTTTGCCTACTTTTATTAATATATGACTTGCACGCACATCATTTGCCGAACGCAAATAAGCCTCATTTAATAATGCTTCATTTATATCTTTATCAACCAAATATGGTTGAGCTAATTGCTTGCGATAGCCTGATAATTCGTTTAATAGAATTGATGATGTATCTAATTTCAAAAATTCAGCTTCTTTTACTTTTAATCTGAAATTTATATATAAATCAAGGTATTCGTTTATGCTGTTTGCATCAATCGAATTCTCTTTAATATTATTATTTTTCATAAAAATAGCTAAAAACTCTGATTTAGTAACAGGTTCATTATTTATTTTCATGATAACCGGGTCAACAATAGGTGCTTTAACCTCTAAAGTAACCGGAGCTGTTTTTTCAGTTTTTTTAGTTTTATTAGTGCCTTTTTTTTGCCCATAAGTTGAAACTTGAACCAACGTTAAACATAATGTAACGATTAGTAATGATAAGATTTTTCTTTTCATGTTTTTATTAATTATTTGTTTTACTTAAACTGTTGTATTTTTTATACTTTTAACTTTTAACTTTTAACTTTTAACTTTTTACTTTTACCTTGAATAATTAGGTGCTTCCCTAGTGATAGTAACATCGTGAGGGTGACTTTCAACTATTCCTGCATGAGTTATTTTAACAAATTTAGCATTATGTAATTTCTCAATACTTGATGAACCTGTATATCCCATTCCGGCTCTTAACCCACCAACCATTTGGTGTATAACTTCCGAAAGGCTTCCTTTGTATGCAACTCTGCCAACAATTCCTTCAGGTACGAGTTTTGAAATATCATCTTCTGCATCTTGGAAATATCTATCTTTTGAACCTTTTTGCATAGCTTCAATTGACCCCATTCCTCTGTATGATTTGAATTTTCGACCTTCAAAAATTATAGTTTCACCAGGTGATTCGTCAACACCTGCAAAAAGTGAACCAGCCATAATAGTATCGGCACCACCGGCAAGAGCTTTCACAATGTCGCCAGTATATCTAATTCCACCATCTGCAATAACTGGTACACCAGTTCCTCTTAGTGCTTTTGATACAGCATAAACGGCTGCTAATTGAGGCATGCCAATTCCGGCAATAATTCGAGTTGTACATATTGAGCCAGGTCCAATTCCAACTTTTACTGCGTCGGCACCAGCTTTAACTAAGTCAAGTGCGGCACCAGCTGTCGCAATATTACCTACAACAAGTTCTATTTGTGGATATTTTTCTTTTACTTTTCGAGTAATTTCTAAAACTCCTTTTGAATGACCGTGTGCTGTATCAATAACTAATGCATCAACACCAGCCTTTACCAATGCATCACATCGTTCCATTGTGTCAAAAGAAACGCCAACTCCAGCTGCTACTCTTAAACGACCAATTTTGTCTTTACAAGCATTGGGACGTGCTTTAATTTTAATTATATCTTTATATGTAATTAATCCTATTAAGGAGCCTTCGCTATTAACAACAGGAAGTTTTTCAATTTTATATTGTTGTAAAATATCTGCTGCTTTTTCAAAATCGGTAAATTCGTTTGTTGTTACAACATTTCGAGTCATCACATCGTTTATACTTTTCGTAAGTTGCTTTTCAAAGCGTAAATCGCGGTTAGTAACTATACCTACTAATTGATTATTTGAATTAATAACTGGAATTCCACCAATTTTGTATTCAAACATAAGTTTTAAAGCTCCTTCAACTGTATCGTTTTCAAATATTGTTATAGGATTAATTATCATACCATTTTCGGCACGCTTTACTTTTTGAACTTCAATTGCTTGTTGCTCAATACTCATATTTTTATGCAAAACTCCAATACCGCCTTCCTGAGCAATTGCAATTGCCATTTGTGATTCGGTAACAGTATCCATCGCTGCCGAAACAATTGGTATGTTTAATCGTATATTTCGACTAAAATTTGTACTTAAATCTACTTCTCGAGGCAATACTTCGCTATATGCAGGTACTAACAATACGTCATCATAAGTTAAACCTTCGCCTACAAATTTATCTTTTTCAAACTCAATTAACATAGTTTTTTCCTTTATCGTGCAAATGTATAAAAAAATCAATAATTTTTACTAAAAAAAATATGTAAAAATGAAAAAAGAATATTTTTTTTAGTAAAAAATGTAAAAAAGATACTTGAATCGGTTTGTTTTTAATATTTTTGAGAATAATATGGTAAAAATCATAATACATAAATATAAAAAATCATTTTTTAAATGTACTCCAAAATTGAAGCAAAAAGTATATTGTCTAAACTTAGCGTTATTGATTCTTGGTTTGGAATAAAATACAATATGAATGTATATAGAGGCTGCCAGCATGGTTGCATATATTGCGATACACGTAGTAAATGCTACGGTGTTGGTGATATTTCGGAAATTAGAGTTAAAATTAATGCATTAGAACTATTAAACAAAGAGATAAAGTCAAAACGCGAAAAAGGAACAATTGGAACTGGTAGTATGAATGATCCATATATGCCAATAGAAAAAGAAATAATGCTTGTGCGTAAATGTTTAGAAATTATTTCATTCTACAATTACCCTTTACATATTATTACAAAAAGTAGCTTGGTTGAGCGAGATATTGATATTATTAAAGAAATTTCAAAAACTTATGCTGCAGTATCACTTTCAATTACTACTCCTAATGATATTATCTCGCAAAAAATTGAACCATTAGCTTCATGTAGCTCAAGAAGATTTAAAACTATTGAAAAACTTTCGTTAAATGGTATTTATACCGGTGTTACAATGATGCCTATTTTACCATATATTACTGATAATAAAGACGATATTATTGAAATTATAAACCGTACCGCAGATGCAGGTGGAAAATACATTATTGCATTTTTTGGTCTAACACAAAGAGAGGGGCAAAGAGAATATTTTTATTCACAATTAGATAAACAATTTATTGGCTTACGAAATAAATATGAGTCAAAATTTGGTAATATGTATAATTGTAATTCTGAAAATTCAAAAATATTATGGAATGTTTTTAATGAAACTTGCTATAAAAGAGGAATTAAAACTAAAATGAAACATTATAAACCAATTGAAAATAGACAAATTTTGCTTGATTTTTGAATTGAATTTTTAGAAATAAAATAATGGTTTGTAATATATGAATTCTAAATTGTGAGTTTTTAGTGAGCTTTTATTCAAATTTATATTTTTTTGTATATATTTGCACAATAATTATATTAAATTAAAAAATATTCTTTTATGAAAAAACCAACAGTAATTATTTTAATATCACTATTTACTACAATTTCACTAGTTTCGTGTAAATGCCATAAAAAAGGTGAACAAGAAGGTACTAAAACACAAAACGTCATTCAAGAATCGTCAAGAGTTATTGCTCCGGTTATTATTTATAAAACCAATGCCGATTATTACAACAATGTACCAGTTATTTTATCAGATGATAAAACAGATATTGTTTCTTATCCGGGAATAACTGACGTTTATTACAACGGTAAATTAGCCTACCCAACTCGTTTAGAAAATGGTTATTTGCTTGACAATAGAGGTGTTAGCAAAAATGTAGCTTTTTTAAGTTATACTTACGAACAATATAGCAAATTGCCAGCAAACCCAAAGAAAAAAGACTTGCTGAATATGATTATTGATAAAAACCCATTAATTGAACTTTATAAATGTAATAGTTTACCTATAAACAATATTGATGAATTAAATAAAGCCATAAAAGAAGGCTTGCAAAATAAATGTGAAAATCTTATTAATTAAAAATCAAAAATCAATATAATAATTAAAAAATGAAAAGAAAACTTACAATTTTAATTTCACTATTTTCGGCAGTTGTCTTGTTATGTCAAGCTTCTTATGCAGAAATTATTAGTGTGGAAAAAGCTCAATTAGTTGCAAAAAATTTATATTTTGAGCGAGTTAACTTAAAAAAAGAAACAGTTTCATACCAAAACATTAAATTTAATGCTGCAGTTACTGTTACTAACAATTCAACACCAATTTATTACGTATTTAATTGCACATCTGAAATTGGATTTGTAATTGTATCAGCCGAAAGTAATGCATATCCAATTCTTGCATATTCTTTTGAGAGTTATTATGATAAAGAAAATCTTAATGAATCTGTTAAGGAAATTATGGATAGATACGAAAAAGAGATTTTAGTTATTAGAGCTAAAAATTTAACTGCAGATGATGAAACTAATAGAGCATGGGAAAAATATTCTGCAACAACAATTCAAAAATCAGGTGACGAAATTACTTCAGTAGGACCACTAATTCAAACTACATGGAACCAAAGTTGCTATTATAATACGCTTTGTCCTGTAGGCAATGGTAGTTATGGGTATTGTAATCATGTTCCTGTTGGTTGTGTAGCAACTGCAATGGCTCAAATAATGAGATATTGGTCATATCCTTCTACAGGTCTTGGCTCACATTCTTATTCATCAATGGGTTTTCATGATGTTGATTTTTCGGCTCAAACTTATAATTGGTCGGCAATGCCAAATTCTATTACTGAAGAAAATGCTGAAGTAGCAAAAATAAGCTATCATGCAGGAGTATCTGTTGATATGAGTTATGCTGCGGGAGGTTCAAGTGCATCAACTCAAGCAGCAACTAATGCCTTAAAATTTAATTTTAATTACTCATCAACAACTCAATATGTTGATAAATCATCATATACAAATGTTCAATGGGACATATTAATTAGATCAAATTTAATTGATAGCAAACCATTAATATACAGGGGTAGTGGAGGTTCAGGTGGTCATGCTTTTATTGTTGATGGTTTTGATTATCCTGATCATTATCATATAAATTGGGGTTGGGGCGGTAGCCATAATGGTTTATTCTATTTAAGTAGTTTAAACTCAGGAAATGGCGATTTTACTCAAAATCAAGGTGCAATAATAAATTGTTATCCTTCAAATATTTCCGGTTCTTCAAATAACATTAATGAAAATAATATTTCAGAAAATATTAACATCGTACCTAATCCAAATAATGGAAATTTTTCAATTATATTAAATAATTCAGAAAAAGGTAATTTTACAATTAAAATTATGGATATTTCTTCAAGAGTAATTTTTGAAAAAAATATTAATAAAGAATCAGATATTATTAAAGAGAATTTTAATCTTACCGATATTAATTATGGATTTTACTTTGTTAGTATTGAAGGAAATAATTTTAAGTCAGTTAAAAAATTTATTGTTAAATAATTAAATACAAAATAAAATGAAAAAAATATTATTTTTAGCTTTATTACTCAGTTTAGTTTTCGCTTTTAGTAATTGCAAAAAAGAGGTAAAAGAAGAAGAAGAGGAAGAAGTTCCAACTACACCAACTACCGCAAATATTGCAGTTACCATTAGTATATTTGAAGATGAAACTCAACCTGTTAATTGTAATGGTCTTTCAGTTGAATTACATACAAATTCATTATATACTAATAAAGCAAAAAGTACTACTTCGGCTGGTACTGCTACTGCAGCTACTGCTTCATTTACCGATGTACCCAACGGAAAATATTACTTAATTGCTTGGAAAGATATGGATGCAAGTAGTTCATACACAACCGGCGACCTATTTGGCTTTGTTGAAACACCAGTTGTAATAAATGGTGCTAATTTAAGTAAAGAAATTAAAATGTACGTTTTATAGATACTTGTAAAGTTTCACTACTTATTGTTGTTAAAGATTTTCCGACTATATATCTTGTGATAAAATATATTTTATTTTTAAGATAATAGTCGGATTTTTTTTATTTTTGCACAAATCTTATTAAAACAATTTTTACAATTAACTTTTTCAGATGAAAAAAATATTTACAATTACATTATTAACTTTTTGCTTTTCAATTTTTGTTAAAGCTCAAAGCCCACAATTTGGAATAAAATTTGGCGGTTTTGTTCGCGAAGATATATATTTTGATAGCCGTCAAGTAGAGCAATTACGCGAAGGAATGTTTTTGTATTATCCACTGAATGCTAATTTAGATAAAAATGGTAATGATATTAATGCAAAGTCGTCATTAAACATGTTGGCAATAGGAGCGAGGCTAAGTGGTGCAATAACTGGACCTGATGCTTTTGGTGCCAAAACAAGTGGTTTGCTTGAAGGTGAATTTTTTGGTGCATCTAATGCTAATATTAATACTTTCAGATTACGACATGCTTATTTAAAGTTAAATTGGTCGAAAACAGAATTGCTTTTTGGTCAAACATGGCATGCACTTTTTACCGAAGATTGTATTCCAATGACATTATCGTTTAATACAGGCAGCCCTTTCCAACCTTTTAACCGATCTCCTCAAATTAGATTAAAGCATAAATGGAATAATTTTACATTTATTGTTTCTGCAAATACTCAACGTGATTTCTCGAGTACTGGACCTGCCGGAATTTCGTCTGCTTATCTTGCTAACTCAATTTTACCTGAATTTAATGCTGGTGTTATCTTTTCTAAACATGTTTGCGATTCTGCAGGAGTTTTTAGTTATGGTGTAATTGGTGAATATAAACAATTAACTCCTCGATTATTAACAAAAGATACAATTGCAACTTCCGAAAAAGTTGAATCAGCAGCAGTTTCATCGTTTATTAAATTTGAAACTAAAAAATGGGGAATTAAATTAAAAGCTGTTTATGGGCAAAATCTGTACGACCAACAAATGCTTGGTGGTTATGCAATTAAATATTATGGTGGAAACATTCCCGCAAATGCCGATTATGAATATACACCAACTACTGTAACATCTATTTGGACTGATATTTTTGTAAAGCAAGGCAATATTACTTTTGGTTTATTTGGAGGATACTCAAAAAACTTAGGTTCTGCTAAAAATATTCAGGATTGGGATAATAGTTCAAATTATTACAGTAGGGGTTACGATATTGATAATATTTACCGTATAGCTCCACGAGTTTCGTATGATTATAATAAACTTAAATTAGCCATAGAGTGCGAATACACTGCTGCAACTTATGGCAACCAACGAAATAGTTTGGGAGTTATACAAGATAAATCTATCGAATTTCCTGCTGCAAAATTAACTGAAGTGGCTAATACTCGTATTTTAGGCGTAATTCAGTATAATTTTTAAGAAAAACAAAGTATAGAACGCTGATA
>CAZRCF010000072.1:0-3584 GCA_964598505.1 uncultured Lentimicrobiaceae bacterium
TTTAATAATTCTAAAGCCTTTTTAATTCTATTTACAGCTTCAATAAGTATTTCGTTTGATGTTGCGTAGGAGAAACGGATACAATCGGGGTCGCCAAAAGCATCGCCTGAAACTAATGCTACGTTGGCTTGGTAAAGCAAATACATACATAAATCGTTACTATTATTTATAGTATATTTATCGTACGATTTGCCAAAATAACTTTTTACTTCCGGGAAAAAATAAAATGCACCTTGAGGTAAGTTTACCTTAATACCGGGAATTTCTTTTAGCAATTTATACATTAAATCTCTTCTTTGGCGAAAAGTTTCGCGCATTGTAATAATCGATTCATCGGTTTTTGGGTCAAGTTCCATTGCTTTAATTGTAGCACGTTGAGCAATAGAGCATGTTGCCGAAGTAATTTGTCCTTGTAATTTGTCGCAAGCTTTGGCAATAAATAGGGGAGCGGCTATAAAACCAACTCTCCAACCGGTCATTGCAAAGCCTTTTGCTACACCATTTACTGTAACAACTTGTTCTTTTATGTTTTCAAATTGAGCTAAACTTTCGTGTTTGCCTTCAAAATTAATATGTTCGTAAATTTCATCAGCCATTACCAAAACATTTGGATGACGCTCCAAAACTTCAGCCATTGCTTTTAACTCATCTTTAGTATATAGCATTCCTGTAGGATTTGATGGACTGCTAAACATTATAAGTTTTGTTTTCGTAGTAATTGCATCTTCAAGTTGTTTTGCACTTACTTTAAAATCGTTTTCAATACCACAGCGAATATAAACTGGTTTTCCTTCGGCTAAACGTACTATCTCTTTATACGAAACCCAATATGGTGTAGGAATAATTACTTCATCATCGGGATTTATTAGTGCAAGTACTGTATTTGCAATTGATTGTTTTGCACCAGTAGAAACTACAATTTGTTCCGGTGTGAAATCAAGGTTATTATCTCGTTTAAGTTTTTTGCAAATAGCTTGTCGAAGGTCTAAATAACCTGGTACAGGTGGATAATGTGTGTAATTATCATCAATAGCTTTTTTAGCGTACTCTTTAACAACATCGGGAGTATTAAAATCGGGTTCGCCAATGCTTAAACTAATAACATCAATTCCTGAAGATTTTAATTCACGAGCTATTCGAGTCATTGCCAGAGTTTCCGATTCCGACATATTTATAACTCTTTGAGATAATAATTCCATATTTTGATTTTTAAGTATTTTAAATAAAAAAATTAAGTAGCAAAATTATAAAAATATATTATATAAATTGGTTATTTGTTTTTTTATAGTTCTATTATTTTTCTTAGTATTACTTTGTGTAGATGTTTTGTGTTACTATTGTGTAATAGCTGTTACACAAAAATCACAAAGAATACACAAAGTTTTGTCACCAGTCACCATTAACCATTAACAATTACTTCAGCCCTCTTTTAATCAGCAGTGGTTCAATTGATGGAGTGCGACCGCGAAATTTTTGGTACATAGTCATAGGTTCAATAGAGTTTCCGTTTTCTAAAATATTTTTACGGAACGAATTTGCAATAGTTTTATCAAATAAATTTCCTTTTTCTTTAAAAGCTCCAAAAGCATCGGCGTCTAAAACTTCAGCCCAAATATAGCTATAATAGCCCGATGAATACCCACCAGCAAATATATGTTGAAAATAGGTGCTTTTATATCGTGGATCAATTGCTGATAGATATTTTAAATTGTTAAGTGTTGATAATTCAAAATTTTCAACATTAATTTTTTCTTCCGAAGAAATAGTATGATAACTCATATCTAAAAATGCAGCAGATAGGTATTCAACAGTTGCAAAACCTTGATTAAAATGTGAAGATAACTGCATTTTTTTAATAAGCGAATCAGGAATTACGGCTTTAGTTTTATAATGTTTTGCATACATTTTTAATACTTGAGGTTCGGTAGCCCAGTTTTCCATTATTTGCGATGGAAGTTCCACAAAATCGCGAGAAACAGATACACTACCTCTATATTGACAATTTGAAACCAAACCATGTATTGCATGACCAAATTCGTGGAAAAAAGTTTCTACTTCATCTAAATTTAATAAAGCAGGTTTATCAGCAGTAGGTTTGCTAAAATTACAAGTAATTGATGATATAGGAATAATTCGTTTACCATTTTCATAATGAGCTGTTCGTAATGTAGAGCACCATGCACCGCTTTTTTTGCTTGGTCGTGGAAAAAAATCCATATATAAAACTCCAAGAAGATTTCCATTTGCTTCTTTAACTTCATAAAACATTGCTTCAGGGTGGGGAAGTGGTACGGTTTTATTTTCAACGAATTTTATACCATAAAGCTTGTTAGTTACTTCAAAAATACCATCTCTAACATTTTCAAGTTTAAAATAGGGTCTTAGTTGTTCTTCGTCAAGGTTATACTTTTCTTTTCTTAATTTTTCGGTATAGTACCACCAATCGAAAGGCTCAATTTTGCCTGCAAAACCATCTTTTTTAGCAATAGTTTGTAATTCATTAAGCTCTTTTGTTGCTATATTTAACGATGGTTCCCATAGTTTTTTTAACAACTCAAGTACACTTTCGGGATTTTTTGCCATATTGTTTTCTAAAACAAAAGAAGCATGATTTTTATAACCTAATATTTTTGCTTTTTGTTGTCTTAGGTTAACAATTTTTACAATTAATTCTTTGTTGTCAAATTCATTGTTATTATTACATCTATTTTTAAATGCCGAATAAATTCTTTGACGCAAATCTCTATTTTTTGCATATTGTAAAAATGGGATATAACTGGGTTTATGTAATGTAAAAATATACACTCCATCAATTTTGCTTATTTTTGCTTGCTCTGTAGCTGCTTCAATTAATGATGTAGGTAATCCTTGTAATTGATTGTATTCTTTTATAATAAGTTGAAATTTATTTGTTTCGGCAAGAATATTATCGCCAAATTTAAGTGTTGCAATTGATAATGCAGAATTAATTTCTCTTAACCGAGCTTTATCATTTTCATTCAAATTAGCACCACTGCGAATAAAATCAGAGTAATATTTTTCTAATAATCTTAATTGTTCTGAACTCAATTTTTCAACATTTCGTGAGTTGTAAACATACTTAATTTTTTCAAAAAGTTTTGGATTTAGATTAATATCATCATTATGTTTTGAAAGTTTTGGAGCCATTTCTTTTGCAATTGCTTGCATTTCAGGATTAGTATTTGAAGACAAAAGATTATAAAAAACTGAGCTAACTTTTGTAAGTAGTTCCGACGAATTTTCAATTGCCTCAATTGTGTTTTTAAACGTAGGAATTTCTGAATTTGAAATAATAGCATCAATAGCGTTTTTGTTTTCTTCCATTCCTTGATTAAATGCCGGAATAAAATGTTCAGGTTTTATTTTATCAAACGGAGGCAATCCGAAAGGTGTTTTCCACTCTTCAATTAAAGGATTTAAATTAAATGACAACCCTTTTGTTTGGGCATTAGCTGATAATGCACCAATAAATATTAACGACATAAGATAAAAATGTTTTTTCATTGTTTTATAAGATTTATTTTTATTATTATTTTTAATTTTACTTTCTACTTTTACCTTTT
>CAZRCF010000072.1:3684-10716 GCA_964598505.1 uncultured Lentimicrobiaceae bacterium
TAACGAATTACGGGTTCAAAATCAATATAAGCTCCTGATGTTTGGTTGCTTACTTGTTTGGCAACTTCAAGAGTAATTTTTTCAACAAAATCTAAATCACTTTCATACGAAACTGTAACAGCAACAGGTACTGATAAGTCAAGTTCAGGTAAGTTATAATTTGTAATTATTGCCGATGCAAGTTTGAAATTTGGAACTAAAATTCGGTTATTTGGCATTGCTTTAATTGTTGTATAACGCCAAGTAATGTCGGTTACCAATCCTTCTTCGTTATTATCAAGTTTAATGTAATCACCAGGTTTAATTTGCTTTGATGCAATAATATTTAAACCTGAAAACAGATTTGAAAGAGTATCTTGAAGTGCTAAACCAACAGCAAGACCACCAACACCCATAACTGCAAGTATAGGAGCAATTGAAATACCTAAAAATTGTAAAATTACAAGTACACCAATTACAAATATAACTATTTTGGTAATATTTGAAAAAAGAGATGTAGCAGGAATTAATTCGCTATTTTTTGTGGTGTAATTTGTAATAAAACCTGCTGCAATTCTGCCTAAAAGTATTGTAACTGTTAATAATATAATTACAATTGAAATTGTATTTAAAACAGAGATTATTTTTAATTCAAGGGGTAATATTTGAATTGCAATATAAATACCTGAAACTAAAAAAATAGGTATTGCAGCTTTATTTAAGCCTTCCAAAATAATATCATCGCCTTCCCAGTGAGTTTTTTGTGTAAGTTTTCTAATTCTATGAACTAAATATTTTTTAAAAATAATACCTATTATTAACGAGAATATTAGAATACCACCGGCAATTATAAACTCTTGAAGTTCTTTATCAAATTTCATAAAATATTGATTAATTTTAATGCAAAAATATGTTTTTTACCGATATGAAATAAAAAAGCTCGATAATATATCGAGCTTTTTTAATATTTATGTAATATTATTGATTTAACATAACAGGCATAACAAGCATAAGAATTTCTTCTTCTGGTTTTGAATTATTTACAGGATAAATTATACCAGCACGATTTGGTTGCGACATTTCCATGCGGATTTCGTTTGAATCAACGTTATTTAACATCTCCTGCAAAAACTTTGAATTAAAACCAATATCTAAATCTTCGCCTTCGTAATTACAAGGAAGTTTTTCAATAGCTTGATTTGAATATTCGACGTCTTCGGCAGTTAATACTAAAGTGGTTTTATCAATTTTCATTCTTACTTGCATAGTCGATTGATTAGCAAATATCGAAACACGTTTCATTGCATTTAAAAACGAAACTCTTTCTACTATCAGAATGTTTGGATTGTTAAGTGGTATAACAGCTTCGTAATTAGGGTATTTACCATCAATTAAACGAGCAATTAAATTGATATTATTAAAAGAAAAATGAACATTAGTTTTATTGTATTCAATTTTTACTAATAAATCTTCATCAGAAAGTGTATTTTTTAGTTGGGAAAGAGGTTTTTTAGAAAGTATAAATGAAGCAGTATTTTCGCTACTTGCATCTGTACGGCGATAACGAACTAATTTATGAGCATCAGTAGCAACAAAAGTAATGTTTTCGGGTGAAAGCTCACAAAATACACCAGTCATTGCCATACGCATTTCGTCGGTTCCAGAGGCAAACATTGTTTTCGAAATAGCAGTTTTAAGCAACGATGATTTTAATTCTATTGAGGTTGATTCTTCAATAATTGGTAGTTTTGGAAAGTCATCTCCACTAAGACCAACTAAACTATAAACTCCTTCGTTAGCAACAATTTCTATTGATAAAGATTCTTCATCAATATTAAAAATTGTTGGAACATCGGGTAAAGTTTTTAGTGTTTCCATTAATATCTTTGATGGTACAGCAATAATTCCTTCACCTTCAACTTTACTAAGGGGAATAATTGCAGACATAGTAGTTTCTAAATCAGTTGCAGTAACTGTTAACCCCTCTTCCTTGATTGTAAAAAGAAAATTTTGAAGAATTGGCATAGTGGTACTTGATGTAAGTACTCCGCTTACTGCCTGAAGGTTTTTTGATAATTGTTGGCTTGATACAATAAATTTCATAATGATGGAAAAATTATAAGTTAGGCAAATATAATATTTTTATTTTAAAAAAATGATTTGTAGGTATATTATTTTTTAATATAATTATCAACAAAATAGCTTAATGGCTGAAGAATTTTTTCGAAAACATAGAACTGTGCAACTTGCATTTCTTTTGAATCGTTAATAACAATGTAAAATTTTTCTTTGCTTTGAACCATTTGAATAGATTCTTCATTATTTGGGTCTTCAATAATAATTTCAGGTTTTAAATACATTTTTACATAAGTAATTTTATTAGATGTTTCTGTTAATGTAATAGTTTGAAAATGATTAAATTGAATAATTGAGTCCTTTGTTTGTTGTACCATATCTTTAACAATAGCATCGTATTTTAACCTACGGAATAGCATTAATTGATCTATTATTTTTACTGTATCGTAATAATCAAACTTTTTGTTGTCGCTCAATCTATACAAGTCAAACCTTCTTAATCCAACATTAACAAGTTTATATGATTCTTCGGGTTTGCCAACTATTTCGTTTTTAAGTTCTTTAATTTGGTTTAGCTTAACGCTAAAAACAGTATGATCTCTCCAGTCAATTTCTAAGCAGGAATATCTTGAAGAAACATACCCTCTAAATGCAGGTAAACTAACAATATAAACATTTTTTGCTCCTTCCATTAGCATAAAATTGCCCATATTGTCCATTGTTGCATCACCGATATAATAAGTTTTTGTGTTTTTTTCATAAGGAAAAAACTTTATGCCCCAAAAATCAATAAAATATACCTTCTGGTAAAACTCTACTTTTGTAGAAGCAACAGACATTCGTTTAATAATATTGTTATGAGCAGTTTTTGGTAGTACCGAACTCACAGAAATGTTTTTAGCTGTATAAAGCAATAAGTTAACTAATTCTATTGTAGCTTCATATTTATCGTTTAAATTCCATTTTCCGTTATCTTGTTTCACTAATTTAACTTGGTTGCCTTTTTTGTCGGCAATAAATATTTTAGTAACATTAGATGTATCATTAATTGCAAATTCAGTTTCTGCCTTATTTAATGTGCTTTTTGAATTATTAAAAACAACTAACATTACTGTAATTATTGTTAATCCAATTAATAAAAGTAAAATTATTTTATTATTTTTTTTCATTTTAATTCAATTCATATTATTATCGTGTATATTTCCTTTTTCTAATAAACATCATTATTACTCCTAAAATAATAATTAAAATAAGTGGAGTAACTATATTAAACATTTGCCAATAAAATTTATTTCGTATAATTTTTGTTTTATCAATAAGTCTAATTTTTATATCACGAGCTCTAACTTGAAGTAATCCTTCATCTTCGCACAAATAATTTACCGCATTTAAAATAAAATCTTTATTACCATAAGTTATTTGTGAATATTTATCATATCCTAATGGAAGTACTCCTTGTTTGTCAAACTGATTTTTAATTATATCGCCATCTGAAACAAAGATCATTTTTGCAGGTTTTGTGCATTTTTCAATAAAATCAATAATTTTATTTGAATCAGGTCCACTATCAAATCTTCCCTCAAAAAGAGATGTAAAATTACCTTCGCATAATACACTAACTGGAACATAACTTATTCCAAATTCTCTTTTATCTGGTTTCTTTTTTAAAATATTTAAACTAATAATTGCAGGTGCATTAACAATTTTAGTATATTTTGAGGAACTAAGTAGTATTGTTTTATTTATTGATGATGAACCAACTGTATCAATTCCGCTTATAAATTCAGTTCTAATTGAATTTAAGTTTTTAACAATTGGATTGTTTGATATTGGAGTGATTATTGGAAAATAAAACCAAGGAATTAATTGAATTTGAGGCTTACTACCAACTTGTCCAACGGTAACAGGAATAGGAACTGCATTCATATCTTGTAAAAGATTGGTATTCATCCTTATTCCATATTTAAAAAACATATCATCTAAATTCAAATCGTTTATAACGCCTATTGATTCTTGAGTAGCTCTTAAACTATCTTGACACGCAAAAACAGGATCAACTAACCATAAAACATTTCCACCTCTCATAACAAATTGATCTATAATGAATTTGTCTTTATTTGTAAAAGCTGAATCGGGTTTTGCAATTATTATTGCTTTATATTTGTTCCAAATTGAAGATTTTTTACTTACTGAGTCGTATTCAATATTTCGCAAACTATTTATTTGCTCATTTAAATACACTTTATCTACTTGATAAAATTCTTTTAGTTCTCGAGTAATATCATAAACTTGTTCATCGTTAAGTTCTCCGTGCCCACCAATAAAAGCAATTTTTGGTTTTACCATATTACTTAACTTTCTTATTCCACTTGCAATATTATACTCAAGAGCTTGAATTGAATTATTAAGAACATCTTCCGATCGAACACTAATATTGTTCATCAATAGTTGAAGTGGTAATTCTCTTTGTTTGTAAGTAACAATTGCACCCGGAAAAATTACTTGTGTTGAAATTCCATCGTTGGTATTGTTTTGAAGCTGAGTTGGCTGTAAGCCTTTTTTAACTAATTGATTATACAACTCCGAAAGCTCTCTTTTATCTCGACCTTCTGACGGATTAATAAATTCATATTGAATATTATCAGTATATGCTCTAAACTCATTTAATATCTCTTTAGTTTCTTTTTGAAGTCGTTTGAAACCAGATGGAAAATCGCCATCAAGATAAACTTTAAAATAAACTACTTCATCTAAATTTTTCAACATTTTTTTTGTCGATTCCGATAAAGAGTATCTTTTTTCTGAAGTTAAATCAATTCGAGTAAAAATAAAAGAACTTAGTATATTTATTAAAATAATTGCAACAATAACAATTGCAAGATTAATAATATTGCTTTTTTTAAGATCTTTTCTGTTATATTGAACAACTTTATTTTTAACTGATGTAAATATTTTATATGTGCCCATTACCATTTTCTGCTTTGAAGTGAAATTTTTGATAACATAAGAAAGAGTGTAATTACACTCAAAAAATAGATAATATCGCGTGAATCAATTACTCCGCGACTTATAGAAGAATAATGATGGCTCATTCCAAGAGACTTAATAAATAAACCATAAGAACCAAATATCTCTAATGAATAAATAAATTCAAAACCAATAATTGAAATACCACATAAAAGTAATGATAATATAAAAGAGACAATTTGATTATCGGTAAGGGTAGATATGAAAATTCCTATCGATACAAAAGCAGAACCAATAAAAATTAATCCTAAATAGGAACCCCACATTGCACCTTGATCAATATTTCCTTTAGGATACCCTAATTGAAAAATTGAATAGAAGTAAATTAAAGTAGGGATTAAAGAAATAATAAGCAAACAAACAGCTGCAAAAAATTTTGCAAAAATAATACTAATGTCTTTTAGTGGTTTTGTAAATAATAGCTCAATTGTTCCCGAACGTTTTTCTTCTGAAAATGATTTCATTGTAATTGCAGGGATTAAAAATAGAAAAACAAATGGAGCTATCATAAAAAGCCCATCAATATTTGCGTAACCCATATCCAAAATATTGAAATCGAGTGGAAATACCCAAAGGAAAAGACCTGTTATTATTAAGAAAACACCCATAATAATATAGCCTATAAGTGAACTTAAAAAACTTCGTATTTCTCGAAGGAATAAACTTTTCATAGTTTAAAATATATGTTAATTATAAAAATATTAATTTATTTTGATTGTAAAAATTCAGTAATAATATCTTCAACAGAAATACCTTCAGCTTCGGCTTTGTAGTTTTTAACTAAGCGGTGGCGAAGTATCGATGGTGCTACAGCTTGAACATCAGAAATATCTGGTGCATGTTTGCCAATTAAAAGACTATGGCATCGCGCTGCCATAATTAGGTTTTGAGATGCACGTGGACCTGCTCCCCAAGCTAAATATTGGTCAGACCATTTATGAGCTAATTTTGTTGATGGGCGAGACATTACAGAAATATTTACTGCATATTGATAAACATTATCAACTATTGGAATTCGCTGCATTAAATTTTGAAAAAATAAAATTTCTTCAGTATTAATAACTGCTGATGGTTCTGGTAGATTTCTTGTGATAGTACTTTTTACAATATTAATTTCCTCTTCAACAGATGGGTAATCGAGTAAAATATTAAACATAAATCTATCAAGTTGAGCTTCGGGTAGGGGATATGTACCTTCTTGTTCAATAGGATTTTGAGTAGCTAAAACAAAGAATGGATTAGGTAAAATGTGAGTTTCGCCAGCAATAGAAACCGAACGTTCTTGCATCGCTTCAAGCAAAGCTGATTGTGTTTTTGGTGGTGTTCTATTTATTTCATCTGCCAATATAACATTCGAGAAAACAGGTCCTTTAATAAATTTAAACTTTCTATTTTCGTCTAAAATTTCAGTTCCCATAATGTCTGATGGCATAAGATCGGGTGTAAACTGTATTCTATTAAATGAAAGTCCTAAACTTTTTGCAATAGTAGTAATCATAAGAGTTTTTGCAAGTCCAGGTACACCAACTAAAAGTGCATGACTTCTACTAAAAATAGATATTAATATATCTCTAATTACATCATCTTGTCCAATAATTACTTTAGCAATTTCAGAACGCAACTGTGAATATTTTTCAACAAAAGCCTCAACGGCTTGAACATCATCGCGATAAATCATTAAATATTTGTATTTTTAATTTTTATACCATTTATTTTGAAATTTGCAATCTTTATACTCGTCAGATAATTTTACATAAATATCTATAAGTTTCGTTGTAATCCAAGTTTCTAAGGTTTTTTGTTTCTTATTTTCTAATGCCACTCTCTGAATTTTATCGTAGTCATCAATAAGATTTGCAATATGTGGTTCTGTTTTATAATTCAATTGAGCAATTCGAAATGCCTGAGAGCCTTCTTCGGTACGAAAAGCAGATATTGCTGAAATATCTC
>CAZRCF010000073.1:0-10594 GCA_964598505.1 uncultured Lentimicrobiaceae bacterium
AGACCAACTAATAATATTAAACTAAATTTATCCTAAATGCACAACGGGTAAAATAATTAAAAAAACAGACAATAGTATCTAAAGTATCCTGAGTTTTAAGTTCTTAAAATCCTCAGAGTCTATAAAGCAAAAAATTCTTTATTATTATTTTTTCTGTAAAATTAATGTAATAATAAAAAGCTAAATTTGTATATTTGCAAAATGAATGAGAAGATATTAATAATTGATTTTGGGTCGCAATATACACAACTTATTGCGAGAAGAGTTAGAGAACTCAATGTTTATTGCGAAATACATCCTTTTAATAATATTCCAAAAACAGGAGATGAGTTAAAAGGAGTTATTTTATCGGGAAGTCCATATTCTGTTAGAACTGAAGATTCGCCAAATCCCGATTTAAGCGAATATAGAGGAAAGGTTCCAATTTTAGCTGTTTGTTATGGAGCGCAATTGCTTGCAAATCAAAATGGTGGAACAGTAATGCCATCAAAAATACGTGAATATGGAAGAGCAAATCTTTCATATATTAACAATGATTCTTCATTAATGGCAAATATGCCTATTGGAAGCCAAGTTTGGATGTCGCATGGTGATACTATTTCTGTTTTGCCAGAAAATTTTAAAATTATTTGTAGTACATCTGATGTAAAAGTTGGTGGTTTTAAAATTGACGGAGAAGAAACTTATGGAATTCAATTTCACCCTGAAGTATATCATTCAACAGATGGAATGAAATTGTTATCGAATTATATAAAAAATATTGCAAAATGCAATTGCGATTGGACACCATCATCGTTTATTGAAACTACAATTGCCGATTTAAAATCAAAAATTGGAAACGATAAAGTTATTTTAGGACTTTCTGGAGGCGTTGATTCTTCGGTTGCAGCAGTTTTATTACACAAAGCGATTGGTACTCAATTACATTGTATTTTTGTTGATAATGGCTTATTACGCAAAAATGAGTTTTCAAAAGTTTTGGATTCATATAAAAATATGGGTTTAAATGTTAAAGGTGTTGAAGCCGGTAATTTGTTTCTTGAAGCATTAAAAGGTTTAACAGAGCCTGAATCAAAACGTAAAGCTATTGGAAAAACTTTTATTGATGTATTTGATAGTGAAGCAAAAAAGATAGAAAATGTTGTTTGGCTTGCACAAGGAACTATTTATCCTGATGTTATTGAATCTGTTTCGGTTAAAGGACCTTCGGCAACAATCAAATCACATCATAATGTAGGAGGATTGCCCGATTATATGAAACTGAAAATTGTTGAACCGCTTAATACTCTTTTTAAAGATGAAGTTAGAAGGGTAGGGGCTGCACTCGGAATTTCTGAAAATTTATTAAAACGTCACCCTTTTCCCGGACCTGGTCTTGGAATTCGTATTTTAAGCGATATTACTGCCGAAAAAGTATCAATATTACAAGATGTTGATGATATTTTCATTAATCATTTGCACGAATCGGGTTGGTATGATAAAGTTTGGCAAGCGGGAGCAATTCTTTTACCAGTTCAAAGCGTTGGTGTAATGGGTGATGAAAGAACTTATGAAAATGTTGTTGCTCTTAGAGCAGTTGGCTCAACCGATGGTATGACTGCCGATTGGTCTCATTTGCCTTATGAATTACTATCAAAAATTTCTAACGATATTATTAATAAAGTTAAAGGTGTTAATAGGGTTGTGTACGATATAAGTTCAAAACCGCCTGCAACAATTGAATGGGAATAGAAAAAAGATAAATGGAACAAGGTGAATGGGAAAAAGGGTTATTTCTTTTTTGTAGTGCTATTGTTTTTCTTAGTGTAACTTTGTGTAATTGTTTTGTGTGACTTTGTGTAATAACTGTTACACAAAAAGCACAAAGAAAACACAAAACACACAAAATTATTATGGGTTTTTCAATGTAGCTACTCTGAAAAATGTTATAAAAAAAGTTGTTAATTAATAGTAGCACCTCAAAAAAAGAATTAATCGTAAAATGGAAAAATTTAATTATTTAAAATAATTATTATGAAAAATATTCTGAAGGTTGTTTTGTTAATATTATTTTTAATAGTAAATATTACTTTTTTATTTAGCCAAGTAAATAAAAGTACTAAAACTGAATCATTTAACGGGAAATCATTTTATATTCACATTGTTGAAAAAGGACAAACGCTTTATGCTATATCAAAAATTTACAATGTTTCTGTTGATGAGATACTTGAATATAATTCTGAAGCAAATACAGGTATAAAAAAAGGGCAAATCTTAAAAATTATCTCTAAAGAGGAAAAGAAGAATCAAAATGTTGTTTCAAATAATGATTCTACAAAGTTTCAGCATATAATTAAATCAGGCGAGTCGTTATATTCAATTTCTACAATTTATAATGTTACTGTTGATGAAATAAAATTATTAAATCCAAAACTTAAAAATGAATTAAGTTTGGGGCAAAGTATTTGGATTCCAATTATTAAAAGAACCCAAAAAGAGGTTAAAAATTCGGAAGTTGCTGAAAAAATAAGTGAAGGAGTTAAACCAATTATAAATATTAAAAAAACAGAATCTGAAGAAAAATTAGAAATAGAAAATATTAAAACTCCAAAAATAAACAAAGAATTTAATGGATACTATAATATTGCTCTTTTTATACCTTTCTATTTAAAGGAAATAGATAATACATCGCCTCAGAAATTTGATATTTCTAAAGATATTGAAACATATAAATCATTTTCATTTATTCAATTTTACGAATCTTTTTTATTAGCTTTAAAAAAGTTTGAAAATCAAAAAATTAAAATTAATGTTAAAGTATTTGATGTTACTGATGATACCATTAAACTAAACAAATTATTAAAATCGAAAAGTTTGTCTGATATTGATTTAATAATTGGTCCATTTTATAATAAATCATTTAAAGTAGCTTCAAGATGGTCAATAGCTAAACAAGTATATATTATTAATCCATTTTCGAGTAGATTAGATATAACAAAAAACAATCATTATTCAATAAGATTATCAGCCACTATAAAGGATGAAATTGCTTCAATATCAAATTATTGCTACAAAAATTACCCAAATGCAAATATTTTAATTATTCATAATAATTCAGAAATAGAAAAGGTTAATCTTCAATTATTTAAAGAAAAATTGACAACTCTATACTCTCAAAATAAGAATTTTAAATTTGTAATAAAAGAGATTATTTATAACGAAAAAGGTATTAATGGAGTAAATGAAAAACTTGTTTCTAATGAAGAAAATATTTTAATACCTCTTTTTCATAATGAAGCAACAGTAACAAACTTTGTTAGAAGGCTTTATGAATTGAAAAAAGATAACATTACACTTTTCGGAAACAGCAATTGGCACGATTATAATAACATCGAAACCTCTTATTTTCAGTATTTAAAATTGCATTATTATGATAATTATTTTGTAGATTACGAAAATGAAGATGTAATAAAATTTATTGAAAATTATAGAACAGAATATTTAACTGAGCCATGTATTAACAAATTTGCGTTTCAAGGATACGATATTTGTACTTATTTTATTGGTGCAATGATTAAATATGGCTATAATTGGTTCGATAAAATTGATAATTATAATCCAACTTTATTATCATCAAAATATAATTTATATAGAAAAGAAAACTCATCAGGAATTGAAAATTCTGCAATTCAGATATATAAATTAGAGGATTACAAATTTGTAAAAGTAAATTAAAATAAAAAACCTACGATACTTTTAAAATATCGTAGGTTTAATAATATTCAGTTATATATTTTTATTCGCTTAACAAAGGCTTGTTTTTATCCGATTTTATTAAATATTTAAAGCTAACTTTTTTAGTTTCATTTGGTTTTAAAGTTAAATTCCATTCAATAATGCCAGTTTCAATATTAACTGTGGCATCTTTAACCTCTTCAGTTTCAACCTTTATATCGTTTATTGATGACACCGGAAATTGATCTTTTAAAGTTAAATTAATTGTTGATTGATTTTGATTTTTAACAGTAATTTCAATAGTAATAAATCTTTCGCGGGTTGAGCCAATAATTTTATCTTTTGATTTATCGGATAGTTTTTTGCGTTCAACAAAAACCCTTTTATCGGTACCTAACGATATAATTAATGTGTCTTCGGCAATGCCTGGATTTATAAAGGTTTGACCAATTATACTGTTTTCAAACAAAACACTTGCTTTACCAGGAATTAAATTTAGTTTTTCCCAACCAGTAAGTGCAGCAGTTAAAAAAGCATCTTTATCGAGTTTAGGAATAGCCATATATTTATAAGTACCCGATAGATTTTCTTTTAAAACAGTAATGTTGTGAGGTTTTCCATCAGATGGAATTTCATAAGGTAGCGAAATTTCGTACTCTGTATTTAAAATATTTGAGGATTGTTGAACATAATCAGAAGATTGACCAGGTATTGAATATTCATCATCAGTATCTGCATTACCTACTGCTTTTGTCTTGTTATCTTTTTTGTATGATTCTTCTCTCGACACACTTACAGGTGCCGACATATTAGTTGTATAAATAGTTTGAGGCATATAATAGCTTATATACCAAGGAAGTATATTTGGCAAAGCTTTGTTTGCAGTAGGAGTTCCTGTAGAAAGAGTAATATTAACTTTGTCCCAATTTTCATCAGTATTTTGAGTTACAATAGCTTTCATCGAAAGTTGAACAGGTTTCGAAACTTCATCAATTTTTAATTCATAATGTGGCGCCCAACTTGCCGATTGAGCTATATACGAAAAATATATTGAAGCATTTAAAACAGGTTTTTCAGAAAAAACAGTAATAGTAACAAAAGATTCTGGTTTTTCGTTACTTACTTTTGGTTGAATTTTTTGTTTATAATCATTTAATTCTGCTAATTTTTGTTGAATTAATAGCAGTTTTTTATTCAATTGTTTTTCAATTTTTTTAACCTTAAACCATTCATTATTAATATCTGTCATTCTAATTCGGTAATAATTTAAAACTTCTTTTAATTCAGAAATTGTATCAGTTCCGGTTATTGCCTTGCTATTTTTAAGCAAATTTGCTTCTACACCAATTAAATCGCGATGCGCGTTATTTTCTTCAATTTCAAACTGAATAATTTCTAAAGAATCATTTAATACTTTAATTTTAGCAGTAATATGAGCAGGGATTTCAACCTCTTTTTCTTCGATTGGTTCGGGATATAAAATCTCCGTTTGCTGTTCGAGTATTACAAAAGCACCTTTGCCCGATACTTTTAGTGAATTAGGATCAAGTTTCGATGATAATCCTTTGATTATGATTTTTGAATTTCCAGCAGGTAAATCAACCTCGCTTGTTCGATAAATTTGAGCTCCATTACGATAAACAGTAACTTTTTTAATTTTTGAAATCGCTTTAATCTCTTTTTGAGCAAACATAACATTACATAATGTTAAAATTGCTAATAATGCAAAAAATGTTTTTTTCATGATTTTTGTGTTTTAATAAAAAGCAATAATAACCAAATAGTATGCCAGAAATTTTTTTGATAAAATTGATAGTGAAGCTCGAATATCTTATATGTTAATTAATTATACTATAATGCAAAGCAATAAATTTTTAAATAACTTAGCAATATCTATTTAAAAATTGTATATTTGTACATTATAATTTTCCAAAAGATAAAATATATTTAAAATGAAAGTTAAATTTTTTATAGCAATATTTTTTGCATTGTATATCAAAATTGATATTTATGCACAGGTTTGTGGACAAATTTATACGTTTAATCATATTTCAGGAACAATTGCACCAGTTAACAAAACTGTAAATTATAGCACAATATGGTCAAATATATCGGGTTCAAATAAATGTTGGATTACACAAAACTTAGGATCAAATAATCAGGCAATTTTAGCTACCGATAATACTGAATTATCAGCTGGTTGGTATTGGCAGTTTAATAGGAGTAGGGGGTACAAGCATGATGGAGTATTACGAACACCAAATACTTGGACAACAACTTCGATAAATGAAAATAGTAACTGGTTGCCAGCAAATGATCCGTGTTTACAGTTATTAAGTGGAACATGGAGAATACCAACATTCACAGAATGGACAAATGTTCAAACAAGTAGTAATTGGATTAATTACAATAGTTCATTTGCATCAATACTTAAAATACATGCTGCCGGATTTTTAAGTTATTCTATGGGGTCTTTAATTTTAAGAGGCAATAGCGGAATGTATTGGAGTAATAGTCAATATGATAATAATTCAGGCAATAATTTATATATTAGTAATAGTTTTAGTTATATATGTTATAGTGATAAGGCTTATGGTGCTACTTTAAGGTGTATCAGCGATGAATGCACCCCAACTTCTTCAAATGCCGGTGTGGATACAAATATATGTGGTAATTCATGTGTTTTATATGCAAATAACCCTTTGTTAGGTGTTGGTAGCTGGAGAATTATTAGTGGAGTTGGTGGCGTAATTGCTGATTCAAATTCAATAAATTCTCAATTTACAGGCACTGCAGGAAATACTTACTTACTATCATGGATAATTTCTAATCCGCCTTGCACAGCTTCTGTAGATACAATTAGAATATCGTTTATTGCAAATCCATCAATTTCAAATGCAGGAAATGATACAATAATTTGTGGAAATTCATGCGAACTTTTCGCTAATAATCCTGTAATTGGAGCCGGGCAATGGAATATTGTTAGTGGTAATGGCGGTATGATTGCTAATACAAGTTCAGGAAATTCACAATTTAATGGTATTGCAGGTAATAATTATTCATTACGTTGGACAATTTCAAATTTACCTTGTACTGCAACATTTGATACTGTTCGGGTATCTTTTAGAACAAATCCGACTGTTGCAGTAGCAGGAAATGATACAAATGTTTGTGGTAATAATTACATTATGTCTGCTAACAATCCTATAAATGGAACAGGCTCATGGAGTATTGTAAGTGGTATAGGAGGCTATTTTTCAGATACAAGTACATTTAATTCTAATTTTAATGGAATAACAGGTAATACTTATAATTTACAATGGGAAATATCAAATAATCCTTGCGGAATAACAACTGATAATGTTTTTGTAACATTTGTTCAACCTCCTGTTCAAGCAAATGCAGGTTCCGATACAGTTGTTTTTTCAAATGATACATCAATTTATTTATATGCCAATAGTCCACTGTTAAATAATGGATATTGGAGGATTATTACTGGAAATGGTGGAGCTTTTAATGATTCTACATTATTTAATACTCAATTTACAGGTAATTCGAATACTACATACTATTTAGTTTGGACAATTTACAACCAATATTGCCCACCAACAGCAGATACTATAATGGTACGTTTTACCCAATGTGGAAATAGTTTCTTAGTAAATCATGTTGCCGGAGCAATAGCACCTGTAAATAAAAATGTTACTTATGGTACAGTTTTGACAAATTTATCGGGTTCGTATAAGTGCTGGATAACTCAAAATTTAGGAGCAGATAATCAAGCTGTTTCTGCTACAGATTCTACAGAACAAGCCGCAGGTTGGTATTGGCAGTTTAATCGCCCTCAAGGATATAAACACGATGGTACAAATAGAACTCCAAATACGCCTTGGATTACTACTGATCCTGTTGCAGGTGATTGGCTTATATCTAACGATCCATGTAATTTTTTATTAGGAAGTAGCTGGAGATTACCTACTTATTCAGAACTAAATTCAGTTGATATAAATGGAGTTTGGAATAATTTTTACGATTCATATAATTCTGTATTAAAAATTCATAGTTCTGAAAGATTAGAATATACAAATGGTTCATTTTATGATAATGCAAATGGTCATTATTGGACTAGTACTCAAATGGATGCTACTTTTGGTAGAAATTTGTATTTAAGAAGTAATATAGCTAATATGAATGTTAGTAATAAAACTTTTGGATATACAATTAGATGTATTAGAGATTAGTTATATTTGAACAATAATAAAAATTAAATGTTTTAAATTTATTAATAATGATTTAAAATATTAAAAAATGGAAAAACACACAGGAATTATAACATTTGGAGGAAATCCTCTAACACTTAACGGTACATTAACCAAAGTAGGACAAAAAGCATTAGATTTTACAGTTTTAGGTGCCGATTTAAAACCAATTAAATTAAGCGATTCAGCAGGAAAAGTAAGAATTATTTCGGTAGTTCCATCAATTGATACAGGTATTTGTGATGCTCAAACTCGACGATTTAATCAGGAAGCAGCTAACTTTGAAAATGTTGAAATTTTAACTATTTCGTGTGATTTGCCCTTTGCACTTGGTCGTTATTGTGCTGCCGCAGGTATTGATAAAGTGAAAACATTGTCGGATCATCGCGATTTAGATTTTGGTTTAAAATATGGTTTTGTTATAGAAGAATTGCGAATACTTTCGCGCGGTATTATTGTTATTGATAAAAATGATATAGTAACTTATGTAGAATATGTTGCCGAAGTAGCTTCGCATCCCGATTACGATAAAGCTTTAGCAGAAGTGAAAAAGATTATATAATAGAAGTTCTTCGTTATAATATTTTTTTTAATTTGTTAGTTTTTAATGGTTAGCATTTAGTTGTTAGCCATTTTTTTTACCTCTAAGCTCACATTAAGAGCCACTAATAAAACTTAATATGAACATTATCGCATTAGCACATTAACACATTATCACATCACTTCTATCTTCCAACTTCGTGCTTCTTCCTATAACTTTTTAATATAAAATCAACTTTGTATTTCATTTTTTTCTATTTTTGTTAAAAACAATTTAGAAATAATGACAATCACACAATTAGAGTATATTGTAGCTTTAGATACATATCGCAATTTCGGAACAGCTGCTGATAAATGTTTTGTTACTCAGCCAACATTAAGTATGCAAATTCAAAAATTAGAGGAGCTATTAAATGTTCAAATATTCGATAGAAATAAAAAACCTATTGAACCTACAGAAGTTGGGGCAGAGATAATATTGCAAGCACGCAATGTGCTAAAAGAACACTCAAAAATTGGTGAAATTATTTCGGATAAAAAAGGTGTTTTAAGTGGGAACCTCCATTTGGGAGTTATTCCAACAATTGCTCCATATCTTATTCCACAGTTTTTGCTAAATTTTATAAAAAAATACCCTGAAATAATAGTTACTATTTCTGAAATTACTACTGCACAAATTATCGAAAGTTTAAAACAAGGAACTATTGATTGTGGAATATTAGCAACTCCGTTACACGAATCGGCTATAAAAGAAATTCCATTGTATTGGGAGCCTTTAATAGCTTATGTTTCAAAAAAAAGTGAACTGTTTAAGCAAAATTCATTATCGATGAATGAAATTGATTTAAAAGATGTTTGGCTGCTAAATGAGGGTCATTGTCTTCGTAATCAGGTTATTAATTTATGTCATGATATTGAAAAACATAAAAAAGATACTCAACTCGATTATCAAACTGGAAGTATTGAAACACTTAAAAAAATTGTTGAAATTGGTCATGGAATAACAATTTTACCTGAATTAGCTATACAAGATTTTAATTCGCGACAATTGGGAATGGTTAGGTATTTTAAAACGCCCGAACCTGTAAGAGAAGTAGGTATTGTTGTTAGTAATAATTTTATTAAAAAACGACTTATAGAAGCTCTTAAAGAGGAAATCCTTTTAGTAGTTCCCGAAAAAATGAAAAATAAAGAGAGAAGAGTTATCATTGAAATTAAATAATATTCAATCAATGGAAAAACTATCAGTAGTAGTTATTACATTTAACGAGGAAAATAATATTTTTCGCTGCATTAATAGTGTTAAAAGCATTGCAGATGAGGTAGTTGTAATTGATTCAAACTCTACTGATAATACTACTAAAATTGCTGCTGAAATGGGAGCAAAGGTAATAAATCAACCATTTTTAGGCTACACCGAACAGAAGAATTTTGCGGTAGAACAAGCTAAGTATTCATTAGTATTATCTGTTGATGCCGATGAAGCTCCTTCCGATGAACTGATAAAATCTATTCAGAATGTAAAAGAAAATCCAGTATGCAATGGCTATATAATGAACAGATTAACAAATTATTGTGGTACTTGGATTAAACATTGTGGTTGGTATCCCGATAAAAAATTACGACTGTTTTTTAAAGATAAAGGTAAATGGGTTGGTGGTGCTTTGCACGAAAAATATGAGCTATTTGATAACTCTAAAGTATCATTTTTGAAAGGAGATTTACTACATTATTCATATAATTCTATCGAAGAACATATTAACCAAGTTAAAAAATTTACAGCAATATCGGCTAAAGAATTATCAGAAAAAGGATATAAACCTTCTTTAATAAAAATTGTTTTTTCGAGTTATGTTAAGTTTTTTAGAGATTATTTTTTTAAATTGGGTTTTTTAGATGGATTTCATGGTTACCAAATTGCAAAAATATCAGCTTTTGCCACATATCTAAAATATGCCCGAACTCGTGATTATAATCGCTTGAAAGAATTTGAAAACAAATGAAACGAGCCATTACAATTTGTTTTATACAAGATAATAATTATTTGCGAGTTCCATACGACAAATAAATAACAAAATAGA
>CAZRCF010000074.1:0-10549 GCA_964598505.1 uncultured Lentimicrobiaceae bacterium
TAAAAACGTAAAAACATGAAAAAAATCGGGTTATCAATTACAGCTATGATAATTATTTTAGCTGTTTCATTTACAAGTTGTAAAAAAGATAAAACTGCACCAATAATTACATTAAAAGGTGATGCTGAAATTGTTGTAAAAATTAATGGCACTTATACCGATGCAGGAGCTACCGCTACAGATGGCGAAGATGGAGATTTAACATCAAGTATTGAAATAACAGGTGCTACAAGCGTGAATACCGCAAAAGTTGGTAATTATTTAATTTCATACAAAGTTACAGATGAAGCTAAAAATGAAGCAATACTAAATAGAACAGTAAAAGTAAGATATATTGTACCAGCTACTTATACAGTAAATGAAGCTCCAATTGGAGGTGGCACACCAACAACTTATAATCAAGTAGTTAGATTACACTCTACTATTGATAGCAGTTTGGTTTTTGCAAACTTTGCAAATTCGGATAAAGATGGAATTGCAAAACTTACTTATGGAGCGAGTTCTGTAAATATTAGTATTACAAATATTAGTTATTCAAATTCAACACATAATATTCTTATATATCAAATTTCAGGAATTGCTCAAAAAAATAATACAACAAATGAATATCTTATATCTGCAATAAACTATAAAATTGATAGAACTCCAGTTGCAGGGGGAACAACTGAAACAACACAAATGATACAAGCTTACACTCGTCAATAAATATTTTTAAACTTAAAATGAGGCTGCTTATTGAAGGCAGCCTTTTTTATTATATTTTTTTGTATTTTTGTTATCTATGAATAAGAAAGAATATAAAACTAATTATTTATTTGCTACAACTCTTAGACTTTTGAGTGTTATTTTTTTATTTATTGTTACAAGGTGGTTTTTTTATTTATTAAATACAAATCTTTTTTCTGCTACATTTAGAGATATTGTAAAAACATTATTTATTGGTATTCGGTTCGATATATCTGCAATATTTTATTTAAATAGCCTTTATATAATAATGTACGTTGTCCCATTTCGTTTTAGAGAGAAGAAAACATATCAAAAAGTTGCAAAATATTTATTTATATCTATAAATTCTATTGCCATTTTAGCTAATTGTGCCGATATTGTATATTATCGTTTTACTTTAAAACGAACTACAGCCGATATTTTTTCGTACTTTACTGTTGGTGGCGATTTCGATAAACTGCTTCCTCAATTTTTAAAAGACTTTTGGTATATTGCCCTAATTTGGCTTGCTATGGTTACTTTTATGATTTGGTTTTATTCAAAAATAAGTTTTAAGTCTAAAAATGAAAAATCACAAAAGAAATATTATTTAAAACATTTAATAATTTTTATTTGCTCTGTTTTTATTGTTTTAATGGGAATGCGAGGCGGCATTCAATTGCGTCCTATAAACATAATTTCGGCAAGTGTAAATAGTAATGCAAATTTATCGCCAATTGTTTTAAATACTCCATTTACAATTTTGCAAACTATTGGCAAACAAGAGTTAAAACCAATTAAATATTTTGGTGAAACAGAAGTTGATAATATATATTCTCCAATTCATAATTCGCTTATAAACAACAAAATACCAGATTCAATAACAAATAAGAAAAATATTGTTGTAATAATTGTAGAAAGTTTATCTTCCGAACATATTGGGGCTTTTAATAAAAATATTTCAAATTATAAAGGTTTTACTCCTTTTTTAGATTCAATAATTGGTAAAAGCATGGTTTTTAAAGCTATAGCTAATGGAAAAAAATCAATAGAAGGAATACCAGCAATACTATCCGGAATACCTACTTTAATGTCAAATCCATTTATTGGTTCGCCATATTCGGGAAATAAGTATGAATCATTACCTTCAAAGTTGAAAAAATATAATTATACAGCCAAATTTTTTCATGGCGGCACAAATGGCACTATGGGTTTCGATTCGTATTGTAAAATAGCGGGTTTCGATTCGTATTTTGGCAAATCGGAGTATAACAACGATGCTGATTACGATGGCAAATGGGGTATTTGGGACGAACCTTTTTTAAATTACTTTTCTGAAAATTTAAATTCAATAAAACAGCCATTTTTTGCATCAATTTTTACATTATCATCTCATCATCCATACAAAGTACCTGATAAATATAAAGAAAAATTTGCAAAAGGGAAATTGCCAATTCAAGAAACTATAGGATATACCGATTTCTGCTTGCAAAAATTCTTTGAAAAATCTTCTAATACGAATTGGTTTAAAAACACTCTATTTATTATAACTGCCGACCATACATCGGAAGCATCTTTACCCGAATATAGTTCAAATTACGGTATTTATAGAATACCTATTATTTTCTATGACCCAACTACTGATTTATCAATATATTCAGATAATTTACCTGCTCAACAAATTGATATTATGCCTACAGTATTATCTTATTTAGGATTAAAAGATAAAATATTTTGCTTTGGTAATAATTTACTTGATACCAATTCGCTGCGTTTTGCTATTAACTATCAACAGCCATTTTATCAATTAATTATGTTGAATTACCTATTACAATTTGATGGACAAAAAAGTTTTTCTATCTTTGATATTTATAAAGACCCTGAACTAAAAAACAATCTGCTAAAGCAAAAAAATGAAAAAGTTTTAAAATTAGAAAAAATATTAAAGGCATTTATTCAACAATACAATAATAGGTTGATTTATAATAAGATGATGTGAGGGTTAAAGTAAAAAGGGAAAAGGAAAAAGTTAGAAGTGGGAAGTTAGAAGTTAATGTGTTAATGTGTTAATGTGCTGATGTGCTAATGTGCTAATTTGTAGTAAAACATAGTGTCTTTGGGTCTCAATGGTTAAAAAGTTAGCAGAATAATAAAACAATGAAAAAACAATGAAAAAAATAGTATTTATAATAAATCCGATTTCGGGTACCGGACGCTATAAAATTGTAGAGAAAGCAATTGAAAACCATTTAGATAAAACCAAATTTGATTATTCGATTCGTTATACTGAATATAAGGGTCATGCTACAGAAATTGCAATTGAAGAATCCCAAAAAGGCACTCAATATATAATTTCTGTTGGTGGCGATGGTACTTTAAATGAAGTAGTAAAGGGTATGGTAAATTCAAATTCAATATTAGGATTAATTGCAACTGGCTCTGGTAATGGATTAGCAAGGCATTTAAATATTTCTACTAATCCTGCAAAAGCTATTGAAGTAATTAATAATGAGAAAGTTGAAAAAATAGATACTGTAACTTTAAACGAACATCGCTTTGTAAGTATTGCTGGAGTTGGATTTGATGCTTTTGTTGCTCGTAAGTTTGCACGCTCCGAAAAAAGAGGTTTTTTTACATATTTCAAACTAACAATTCGTAGTTTTTTTAATTATAAACCTAAAAATTATACATTAAAATTTGATAATAACAAGATTAAACGCCGAGCATTTTTTATAACATTTGCAAACTCATCGCAATGGGGTTATAATAAAAAAATATCTCCATCGGCTTCATTAACAGATGGTTTAGTTGATGTATGTATATTTAAAAAGCCAAGTGTAATTCATACAATTTTGCTAATGCCTTTTCTTTTTGCAAATAAAATTGATAAAACAAGTCAATTAGATGTAATTAAAACAAATGAAATTATTATTTCGAGGAAAAAAGATAAGAAAATGCACATTCATATTGATGGCGATGATTCAAAAAGACGAAATACAGTTCATGTAAAAGTTGATCCATTATCACTTTCAGTATTAATTCCTTAAAAAAACTGATAATATGTCGAAGAAAAAACTTACGGGAATAGTTTATTCTACAAACCCAGATTTTAAATTTTCGTTTGAAGAGACAAATGAAAATGAAACTTTACCATCGCAACAGCAAGATTTAAGAATTTGGTTAGACAGAAAACAACGAGCAGGCAAACAAGTTACATTAATAACTGGTTTTGTAGGCACAACAACCGATTTAGAAATTTTAGGAAAACTATTAAAAAGTAAATGTGGAACCGGAGGTTCTGTAAAAGATGGCGAAATTCTTATTCAAGGCGATGTTCGTGATAAAGTTCTGGATATTCTTACCAAAGCAGGATATAAAGCTAAAAAAGCTGGTGGTTAAAGTTGAATTTAATAATTGATAATGTAGTAAATTAAAAAGTTTCAGTCGTAATGTTTCAAAAATCAAATGATTACGACTAATAAAATCTGCGTTAATCATTGGATAAATGTTTTCATCGTCCTATAATTCGATTTACTTACTAAAATCATTAATATTCAAGTCGCTAAACTTCTTTTTTCCTTTAAAATAGTATTCAAAAATAAGATTTTTATTTAATATCTTTGAAACGTGTCTATGAGTTATCTTCTTTCGTTTTTTAAGATTATGTGAGAGTGAGCGATAGAAATGAAAATGAGCTTTTACAACAGCAAAAAAATCGGCAAATCCACTTTCAAAAAGAAATTTTGCAGCTGCAACAAAATCTAATAAAAACCGCACTAAAAACACTGGAATAATTTTTCTGCGAGGTAGGTTTTTATATAATAAAAATATGTTATTCCTGAAATTCAAATATGTTTTACGTGCCGAATTTTTGGGCAAAGTGCCTCCACCAACATGAAAAACTGTAGAATCAGGGCAATACATAATTTTATAACCTTCGTTTTTCAAACGCCAGCAAAAATCAATTTCTTCCATGTGGGCAAAAAAATCTTCATCAAGACCGCCATATTTATGATATAAATCAGCTTTTACGAACATACAAGCACCAGTAGCCCAAAATACTTCAAAAACATCATCGTATTGACCATTATCAATTTCCATATCCATAAACATACGTCCACGACAAAATGGGTAACCGTACTTATCGATAAAACCACCTGCTGCACCTGCATACTCAAATTTTTCATTTTCGTGCCAAGAGCGAAGTTTGGGTTGACAAACAGCAATTTGAGTATCCGATTCCATTAAATTTATAATAGGTTCAATCCAATTTTCTGTAACTTCAATGTCGGAATTTAATAAACAATAATAATCGGTATCAATTTGCTTTAGAGCGTCATTATATCCTTTAGAAAATCCTCCATTTTCAATGTTTTGAATTATTCGGAGAGAAGGATATTTGCTTTTTAAAAAAGTAATGGAATCATCGGTAGAATCGTTATCGGCAATAATAACCTCTGCAAAAGGATAACTATATTTTATTACATTTGGAAGAAACTGCTCAAGAAACTTTTTTCCATTCCAATTTAAAATTACAACAGCAACTCTCATCAGCAAATATTATTTTTTGTTATCTTTTTTTGTTTTATCTTTTTTGCCAAAAACAGAAAAATGAACATATCTTTTTGGATTTTCTTTTAAGTCTTTAAATAATAAATTTAGACTTTCTGTTGTATTTTTCAAATTGATATACAAAGTATCATTTGTAGCTAATTGTCCAAGAGTCCCCTCGCCTTTATTTATTTTGCTTAGCATAATATCTAAATCGCTAATTGCTTTATTTGCATTTTGAATTGTTTGAGCAAATTGAGCTTTTGCTAAAGTATCGGAAATAGAAGAAAAATTGGAAATAATATTTGATATTTTTGAATTATTAGCTTTAATTGTTGCCGATATTTCATCAATATTTCCAATAAAATCTGAAAGTTTATTTTTATTTTTTGAAACTATAAAATCAACACTGCCAACAGTATTGTTTAAATGCAATAAGGTTTGCTGAATATTTTCGAAACTACTAATTAAGTTATTTTGAGTACGTTCATTTAAAACTACTTTAAAAGAAGAAACAATTGTGTCTAAAGAAGTCATAATACTTTCGGCACGAATTTTAATTGGTTTTATTTGAGCAGAAATTTCATCTGTCATACTAAGTTGAACTTCACCAATTAATGTATCTTTATTTGCTGCTATTTCACCTTTACCGAGTAAAAATTGTACTGCTTTTGAACCTAACAAATCCGAATTTACAATGCGGGCTATTGTGTTTTTAGGGATTTCAACCACTTTGTTTATTGTAAATTCAACAATAACTCTACCTGAGTTATCATTTAGAAATTCCATTTTGGTAACAATACCAACCTTAAATCCGTTTATTAATACAGGGTTTGCAGCCATTAAACCGCTAACATTGTTGTAAACAGCATAGTATTTTCTTTTGTTTTGCAATAAATCATTTCCTTTCAAAAAATTCATACCCCAAATAAAAAGAGTAAGTGTGAAAATAAAGATTATTGCAATTTTAGCTTCTCGAGTTAATTTAATTTTTTCAAACACAATTTAATAATATTAAAATGAATAATTTGGTTTCAAAAGTACGATAAAATATAGATTAAATGATAATTTTAGTGCTTATTATTTTTTAATAGTGCCGTTGCTTTTGATGTTGATATACGTTTCCCTTTATTTAAAGCAACAACAAAAGCATCGTTAAAACCCATTTTTTTAAGTTTTTTCAAATAATTGTTAGCTTCATCAATTTTTAAAAATTTTCCGGAAATAAATTTATACGAATGTTCTTGTTTATAATATTTAATATTTTCAATATTTTTATATTCTGGTTTTTTCAAAGTTTTGGTTGAAGATGAATAAAATTGAACGCTAAAAAATAGTTCATTGCCAATTTCGGAAATATTTTTTTTCGAATCGTTTGTTAAATTAGAATTTGATGAATTATTATGGTTATTTGGTTTCGTATTATCAAGTTTTGGTTTGTTTTTTACTTTCAAGCTATCAATTAAAGTTTCTGGGTTTTGTATTGATTTCATAGTATCTCGTGGATCAATAACTTCGGTATAAAGTAAAATATCAGTTCCGATTTCTGGTATATTAATTACGTTATTTTGAATGCTTTCAATTTGGGCTTTATATTGACCAAACCCATTTAATAATGATTTAGCAATAGATTGTTGACCTTTTTCAGAAATTAAATATTGCTCGTCGCGAGGATTACTTATAAATCCGGTTTCAATTAGCACACTTGGCATTGATGTTTTATATAAAACCAAGAAACCAGCCTGCTTAACTCCTCTATCAAATAATTTTAAGTGTGATTTGAAATTATTTTGAATTGTAGTTGCAAATTGCAAACTTTGATTTAAATAAATATTTTGAAACAGAGAAAAAGTAATATATGCTTCTGCCGAATTTGGATTAAAACCATCGTATTGTTTAATATAATTATCTTCTAATAAGATAGTTGCATTTTCATTTTTAGCAACTTCTAAATTTGCAGCTGATTTATGTAAACCCATAACAAAAGTTTCAACACCATACGAATCAGCTTTTATTGTAGCATTACAATGAATTGAAATAAATAAATCGGCTTTATTATCATTAGCAATTTTTGCACGTTGAAAAAGCTCTACAAAAACATCTGTACTACGAGTATAAACAACTTTCACGTCTGGATAATAAGTATTAATAAGCTGTCCGAGTTTTAACGCAAGGCTCAATGCAACATCTTTTTCCTTAGTTTTTAAAAAACCAATAGCTCCCGGATCTTTACCTCCATGACCTGCATCAATAACAACACAAGACACTTTTCCACTTATCGGTAGATTAGCAGACCATAAGAAAAATGAATAAAAGGTTAATATTACTAAAAATATTAGTTTGCGTATCACAGTATATCTGTTTTTTGATTAGTTTTGATGTCTGAATTTAACATTATTATAATGTACAAAGTTATAAAAAATATTCAAAAATAATTTTTAAATTGCAAAGATACTTGAGTATATATAAATATAAATGCTTTTTCATATTGTTAATATGCTTATTATTAACAAATTATTCGTTTTCGCAGACCGACTCAAACGCTATTAACAATATAACTAATGCCGCAAAATTAAAGAAAAGAAATAGTTCAGACACAACCAAAACAGAAAAAATAGTAGTAAGTGATTCGTTAAATAAAAATAATATAGTCTCGGATAGTACAGTAATTGATACTTTGCATATACAAATTTCGCCAAGTGCGGTAAAAGATATAGTGAATTATATTGCTGTAGATTCCATTCGATTTGATATAAAAAACAAAAAAGCATATCTGTTTAACAATGCAAAAATTGATTATGAAGACATAACTCTATCAGCTAATTACGTTGAAATTAGTACAGATAAAAATCAAATATTTGCTTCGGGATTAAAAGATACTTCGGGAAATATAACTGGGAAACCAATTTTCAAACAAGGATTACAAACATTTAAAACTGAAAAAATCACTTATAATTTTAACACTAAAAAAGGACTTATAAACACTGTTATAACTCAAGAAGGTGATGGTTTTATGCATGGCGAAAAAATTAAAAAATTTAGTAATAATACTACTTTTGTAAGGCATGGCAAATATACAACTTGCGATTTAGAACATCCACATTTTGAGTTATCTTTTGCAAAAGCAAAAGTTATTCCTAACGATGTAATAGTTACAGGACCAGCATTTTTGAAAATTGAGGGAATTCCCACACCAATTGGAATTCCATTTGGATTTTTCCCAAATAAAAAAGGCAGAAAAAGCGGTTTAATTATACCAAGTTATGGCGAGGCTGAAAATCGAGGATTTTATTTTGAAAATGGCGGGTTTTATTGGGGAATAAGCGATAATTTTGATGTTTCATTTATTGGAGATATTTATACCAGAGGTAGTTATGCTGCAAAATTACGTTCCGATTATAAAGTAAGATATAAATACTCTGGAAATTTATATATTGCACATGCAACAAATATTTTAGGTGAAAAAAATACTGAAAGTTACGAAAAATATAAAGATTTTATGTTTAGATGGTCTCATATTCAAGACCCTAAAGCTCATCCTGTTAGAAGATTTTCGGCAAATGTAAATATTATGACTAGTAAGTTTAATAAGTTTAATCCTACTTCAGCAAACGATTATTTGTCAAATACTTTTCAATCTGCAATTTCATATTCTACAAGTTGGAAAGGAAAGTATTTTTTATCTACTAACATGACTCATTCGCAAAATATTATAACTCGACAAATGTCAATGTCGTTGCCAGAAATTAGTTTTTCGGTAAATAGTTTTTATCCATTTCGTAGCCACAAATCGACAAGTAATTTTAAATGGTACGAAAATATTAATATTTCATATTCAAATAATTTAAAAAACAATATCACATCAGCAGATAGCACTCTGTTTGAAGGTGATATTTTTAAGAAAATGCAAAATGGGATGAAGCACTCAATTCCTATTTCAAGCTCAATTAAAGTATTAAAATATTTCAACTGGACTAATAGAATTGATTACAATGAATATTGGTATTTAAATGCTATTGAACGAAATTGGGATAACTCGTCTTTAAATGACTCAGTAACCGGATTTATTAGATATGATACAATATCTGGTTTTAATACAGCTCGCTATTATTCTTTTAGCTCATCATTATCAACCAAGTTTTTTGGTATGATTCAATTTAAAAAAGGATATATTAAAGCTTTTCGTCACGTAGTATCGCCATCAATAAATTTTACATATCACCCTGATTTTTCAACTTCAAGATATGGTTATTATAAATATTACTATGATATTTATGATAATCAAGCAGTTTTAACAAAATATTCAATTTTTGGTTCAAATATTTATGGCGGTCCACCAATGGGTAAGGCTGGGCAAATGAATTTTAGTATAGCTAATAATTTAGAAATGAAAATTAAAGGATCATCGGATACAGTAGATGCTAAAAAAATTGTATTAATTGAAAATTTATCGATTTCTACAGCTATTGATTTTACAAGAGATTCAATGCAATGGGTTCCACTCTCAATTAGTGGAAGAACAACATTATTTCGTAATTTATATGTTACATATAATAGTATTTGGGATCCATATAGTAAAAATTCCGATGGTAAGCCTCAAGCGAAAACTGAGTACGAATTAAATAAACGCTTATTTCGTTTAACACAGAGTGATTGGAATTTTAGTTTAAATTGGGCATTATCTCCTTCATTGTTTAGCAAAAAAAATTCTAATAATCAGAAATCTAATACTAATTATACCATACCTTGGAGCATTAATTTAAATTACAATCTATTTTATACAAACCGAGAAGATATTATACCTGAAAAATATACAAATAATACAGTTCAAACTTTAGGTTTTACAGGTGAAATTAATCTTACGGGTAAATGGAAAATCAGCGGTTCATCGGGTTACGATTTTATTAACAAAGAACTCTCATATACATCAATAGATATTTATAGAGATTTACATTGTTGGGAGATGCGTTTTAATTGGATACCAATAGGTTACCGAAAAAGCTGGAACTTTACTATAAATGTAAAATCATCAATTTTGCAAGATTTAAAATACGTTAAGAAGAAAGATTTTAGAGATGAACTGTAATTTTAATAACTATATATCAGCAGTTTACGCAATAAATTAAAAAATTGTTTTCAATTTTTTTGTTCATATTAATATTTATTGTACCTTTGCACCGTTGAAATTATGTCAACAATTTGAAATACAAACGCAGGGGCGTTTAGCTCAGTTGGTTCAGAGCACCTGCCTTACAAGCAGGGGGTCACTGGTTCGAGCCCAGTAATGCCCACA
>CAZRCF010000075.1:0-10476 GCA_964598505.1 uncultured Lentimicrobiaceae bacterium
TCTTGTCCATACAGTAATATTGTTTTTATTTAACTCTTGCTCCCATGCCTGAGAATATATTGATGTACTGTTAATTATCAAAATAACAAATAATGTCAAATGTTTTTTTATGTTATTCATAATATTTTTGTTTATATAAAAATGGTATTTATTTATACTTTTTAAATAGCAAATATAAGCTATATTTTGTAGCTGTTTTAATATTTCTGTTAAAATATTAATTTATAGTTCTACTGAAATGTTTTTTTGTTTAAATATCTACAAATTTATATATATGATATTCAGTATATTATCATTTAATATTTGTATTTTAACAAAATAAATTTCAAAAAATGAATTAATTTACAAAAGTTAATATATATTTGCACTGTATTATAACAATAGTACACTAAGACGATAATTAAAAAAATCAAAAAAATGATTGAAGTAAGTAATTTGGCATTTAGCTACAAAAAGAAAAAACTGCTTTTCAATAATTTGAATTTGCAGCTTTCTAAAGGGAGAATTCATGGGTTGCTTGGCAAAAATGGTTCGGGCAAAACAACTATGCTTAAATTAATATCAGGGTTGTTATTTCCTAAAGATGGCATAATAAAAACATTTGGATACGAACCTCGCCAGAGAAAACCAAGTATGTTGCAAGAAATATTCTTTTTATATGAAGAATTTTCTATTCCCGATTTTAAAATACAAAAGTTTGTTGATGTATATTCTGGCTTTTATCCAAAATTTAACCGCGAGCAGTTTAATTCATATTTATCAGAATTTGAAATCCTCGATAATTTAAAAATAAATACACTCTCTTATGGCCAAAAGAAAAAGGTATTAATCGCATTTGGTGTTGCATGTAATACTCGTTTACTGATTTTAGATGAGCCAACCAATGGATTAGATATTCCTTCAAAAAGTCAATTCCGAAAGATAATGGCTGGTATTATGGACGAAAATCGTTGTATAATTATTTCTACTCATCAAGTTCGTGATTTAGATAATTTAATTGACTCTATTACCATATTAGATGAACAAAATATAATTTTAAGCCAACCCATAGAAAATATTACCGAAAAACTATGCTTTAAATTTTTAAACGAAAACAGTTCTACTGATAGTGTTTTGTATTCGGAAGACTCATTAAAAGGTAAATTTGGAGTATTTGAAAATAATAAAAATGAAGAAAGCAAACTTGATATTGAACTACTTTTTAAAGCCACTTTTGCTAATAAAAATAAGGTTCAACAAATATTTAACAATCAAAAATCTTAATATTATGAATGAAATATTTAACTTAAAACGATTTGGTCTTTTGCTTAAAGAACAAATTCACAAAAATCTAAAGCTATTTATAATGGGATCAATTGTGGTTTTTGCAGTTTTATGTGCTTTAAACATAATAGGAATTTTATCAAGTAGTAATCATGAATTGAAATTTGATGACAGACTTGGTTTTTATGGATTTATACTATTTCCTTTAGGTATATTATTTAGCGGTTTCTGGTTTGCTAAAATACATAAAACATCACCAGAAATTGGCAATTTACTTTTACCGGCTTCACATTTCGAAAAAATAGGTATTGCATTTATTATCAATGTTTTAATATTTTTTATATTATACTTACTTATTGTTGTTTCTGTGGATTTCTTGTTATTTCAAGATGCAGATATTTTTATGTATGTTATTAGAATTGATAAAATATTTAATTTTTATTTAACGTTTTTTGCTCTGCAAAGTGTCTATTTATTTGGTTCTATTTATTTTAAAAAATTAGCTCCAATAAAAACCAGTATAGTAATTTTTGTTATTTGTATTGTTTTACAAATTATACATTTAATTATTTTAAGTTATGTGTTTAAAAAAGATAATGTTACCCATTTTGGAGATTTCTTTTTTGGTGGTAACTATTTTTATAAAGCACCCGATTTTTATGATAAGATTTTGGAAATTCTATTTTTGTATGTATGTTTTCCAATATTTTGGATTGCATCGTATTTTAAGTTAAAAGAAAAAGAAGTATAATTGATTAGTTTTTAAACTATTAAAAATATAACATCATGAAATTTAGAGAATCGCAAGCCATTTATTTGCAAATAGCAGAATATGTATGCGAAAAAATTTTACTAAAAACATGGACTACCGACCAAAAAATTCCTTCGGTACGAGAACTTGCAATAGAGTTAGAAGTTAACCCAAATACTGTAATGCGAACTTATGATTTTTTGCAAAACAAAGAAATAATATACAACAAAAGAGGAATTGGTTTTTTTATAGAAAGTGAAGCAATTAATAATGTTTTAGCTTTTCGTAAACAAGAATTCATTGAAAAAGAATTGCCAGTTTTTTTGAAAAATATTTATCTGTTAAATATTGACATTAAAGATGTTATCAAATATTACGAGAATTTTTTAAATAATGTAAAATAAAAGTAAAACATAAAACTTAAAATAATGAAAACCAGTAATTTAATTCTAACAACATTTGGACTTGTTTTTGTAGTAGTGCTTATTGCCAAAGACCTTAGTTCGGAAAAAAGAGAAAATTTTGATTCAAATAAAACAAATTACAAATCATTACAAATCAACCAAAATAAATTAGTTAATCACTTAGTGATAGACGGTTATAACAACTTCGTTAAATATCAAATAAATCAAGGAGGACAATTAAAAATTGAAGTTATTAATAGTGAAAATTCAAAAGATAGTTGCTCATTCAGTTTTAAAAACGATACTTTGTTAGTAAATATTAATAATAAATCAAATTACTCAAATACTTACGATGTTCCAAATGTTAAAATCACAACGCCTAAAATATTATCAATAAAAATTAATAATGTTAGTTGTTCTCTTGTAGGAATAAATTCAGATTCGTTAAGCGTTATTGCAAATACTGAATATGGTAATACAAATCTAGAAAAATGCAAAATAAAATATTTAAATTTTAATGGTATAAATTCAATTTTCTCAATTAATGCTACCAATAATATTAGTCATTTGAATTTTAAATCAATTGGAATAGGTGGAGATTTACATTTAGATGGTGTTTTAATTAACAAAATTGATTTTAAGTCGGATTCAGCAGTTGTAAAATTGAGTGGCAAATCAGTAGAAAAATATTTGAATTAATAATTATTTAATGTATTGTTTTTATTTTCAATAAATTATTAGTTTTGGGTAAGTTCTAAAATATACAGCATTTATTATTAACACAAATAAATGAGAAATATGACACCGAAGATGTCAAATATAAATAAACCCGTGCATCGCACGGGTTTATTTATAAAAAAAACGGTATAAATATGCTTTAATAATTTGAATTTAGCTTTAATAGTTTAATTTAATTTAACTAAGTTATTGTTGTTAAAGAATTTACTAAAAAGTAAAATTCTAATACAAATATTTTTTTTAAAAAATTACCAACCATTTTTTTTTTGCGTCTATTAAATAAACACCGTAATAAAAAATAAAAAAGTTATTCTTATTACAATTAAATATGTATTTTTACAGCTATTTTAATAATTAATAAATTTAAATAATTTTAATAATTAATTTAAAAGCAATTTTTATGAGAAAAATCAAACTTTCATTATTAATCTCAATAATAATGTTTGCAATTATTAATATTGCAAAATCTCAAGTGGTAATAAACGAATATTCGTGTGCAAACCTTAAAAGCTATACCGATAATTTTGGAAAATACGAAGACTGGATTGAACTATATAACACTACAAGTTCTACCGTTGATTTAACAGATTATTATATAAGCGACAGAACTTCAAAGCCTATGAAATGGAAAATTCCTGTTTCTGCCGGAACTACAATACCTGCAAATGGATTTATGATAATTTTTGCATCAAATAGAGATACAGCAATTAGTGGTTTTTTTCATACTAATTTTGCTCTAAAGCAGACAAAACAACCTACCGAGCAAATTGTACTTTCAAATCCGGCTGGAATGATAATTGACACTGTAAATATATCTGCATTGCAATTAGGGCATTCTTATGGACGAGTAACTAATGGCGCTTCAACTTGGGGGGTGTTTTCAACACCAACACCAAAAACTTCAAATAATGCACAACAAGTAAAAAGATATGCTGTTAAACCAGTATTTAGCTTAATACCGGGATTTTATAACAATACAATTAATGTATCAATTTCAACAACAGAACCTAATTCAACAATAAGATATACTCTTAATGGAGATGAGCCTACTGCTAGTTCAATAGTTTATAGCACTTCTATTCCTATTAGTAGCACAAAAGTATTAAAAGCTAAAGTTTTCAGCACTCAAGCTAATGTACTTCCTTCTTTATACGAATATGGCACTTATTTTATTAATGTTAATCATACATTAGAAGTGGTATCAGTTTCCGGTACTCAACTAACAACATTATTAAATGGAAATGGCACCCTCCGCCCTTACGGCTCTATTGAATATTTTGGTAAAGATAAGCTATTAAAAGAAAATTCAACAGGAGAATTTAATCAACATGGCAAAGATTCATGGATTTGCGATCAAAAAGCTATTGATTTTATTGCAAGAGACGAAATGGGTGATGATTACGCTTTAAGAGTAAACTATGTTTCTTCAACGCCAAGAGACGAATATCAAAGAGTATTACTAAGGGCTTCCGGAGATGATAATTACCCTTGTGGAAATAATTCTTCAAACGAAGGAAGTGCTCACATGAGAGATGGATACATTCATAATTTAGCTAAAAAGGGCAACTTACATCTTGATGTTAGAGCTTGTGAAAGAGTGGTAATGTATGTTAATGGAGAGTATTGGGGAGTATATGAAATTCGCGAAAATCCTGACGATCATGATTATACAAAATATTATTACAACCAAGATAAATATAATATTCAGTATATAATGACATGGGCTGGCACATGGGTTGAATATGGAGATGAAACTCAAACATTAAACGAATGGCAATATTTGTATAATTATATAATGAATAATGATATGTCTGAACCTGCAAATTATGCTTATGTTGAATCTAAATACAATGTAAAAAGTCTTGTTGATTATGTTTTAGTAAATTCAATTACGGTTTGTACCGATTGGCTTAATTATAATACTGGTTGGTGGAGAGGTTTAAATCCAAAAGGTGATCATAAAAAATGGGGCTATATTTTATGGGATAACGATGCTACATTTGATTTTTATATTAATTACTCGGGAGTGCCTGATCATAGTGCAACTGCTCAACCTTGTAATCCCGATAATTATACTCCTTATGATGACCCTGAAGGACATTTAAAAATCCTTAGTAAGCTAAATACAAACCCTGATTTTCATCAATATTATGTTAATCGGCAAACGGATTTATTAAATACTACATTTAGTTGTGATTCAATGCTTAACTATTTGGATTATTATGTTTCGATTATCCAACCTGAGATGGCTCAGCATGCAACTCGTTGGTTTGGAACATATAATGGGTGGAATGCAAATGTTCAAACTTTAAGGAATTTTATTCAATCAAGATGTACATATCTTGAAACAGGTATAAAAGATTGTTACAATCTTACAGGTCCTTTCGATCTAACTGTTACAGCAGATTCTGCCAATGCCGGTAGCGTTAAAGTGAATTCTGTTGTAATTAATACATTGCCTTGGAAAGGCAGATATTATGGAGGAATTAATACAACTTTAACAGTAAAATCTTATGATACTCTCGTTAATGTATTTGATTATTGGTCTGCTACACATCACACTTTTATCCCAGACTCGAATAGTAGTAGTATAATTTTTAGTCTTACCCAAGCTGATACAATTATTGCCCATTTTCAGCAAATAAATAACATAAACGAAAATCAAATTAACAAATATTCAGTTAATGTTTTTCCAACTGCCATTACAAGTTTTGTTAATGTTGATTTCACAATACCTGAGCCAACGGAAATAAATATTGAATTAATAAACCTATCGGGACAAAAAGTTGCACAACTTATTCCTTTTACAAAATTTAATTCCTCCGGACATTATAATTTAAAGCTTGATTTATCGAAATCAAATCTTAAAAACGAAATTTATTTACTTAAATTTAATTCAAAAAAATTCACAAAATCATATAAAATTGTATATCTAAATAACTAATTTTGCACATAACACTACTGCTTTAATATGATTAACAAAATCTCTTTTTTAAAAATTATCATCTTAATAATTATGTTTTCGGCTAAAACCATTGTAGCCAAAGATGTAATTGATAGCAATTTAATAGTTTCTTTAAAAAGCTTAGCAATAAATGATTTTAATGATAATACCTCGAATATTTTAAAAAGATATTTGAAAGGTAACTATAGATGGAGTTATACTAACGAAAGAGGTAGCTGCTATGCTTGTTTGAAATTTTTTACAAAAAATAACGAATTGCCTAATGATAATGGATATTATACATTTCCTAAAAAGGATAGTTTGGTAAAAACAAGAGTTTTAATTTCATTTAACAACCCTATTGGCGATTATGAATATAAAAACATCACAACGATTGAAGCAAAGGATAAAATATTAAATTTAAATACTATATACGAAAACTCTGAATTTAGTTCATATTTAATAATTAAATCGAAATTTATAAATATTGAAATTTTTCAGTCATCAAAAACAAAAAGTAGGCTTTATACTCAAAAAATAATTAATGATATAAGTAAAGAACTTAAAGCTGTTTTAAATAAAAAAGATTTTATTAATGATTATGGAATTATAAACGATACGATTTATAATAAAACTAATTTCGATAGTTCATTTTATTATGTAATTAATACTAATGAAAAAGGCAGATATAAAATAAAAGCTGCATTAAATATAAATGAAGAGGGATTTGTTTTTGCAAAAATAATTCATGCAAAAACTGGCAATCAGATTTCGGCAAAACTAATAACACCAATGACAAAAAGAGAAACAGGTTGGTCGGGAAGTAAAAGTATTTATTTTTATTATGAATCTGAATTTAGGGTTTATAATGTTTTTTCGGAGTTAATTGATGCCCGAATTGAATTATGGTTTACAAATTTGAACGGAGAATCAAGAAGAGTAACTGAATTAGGAATGCCTATATATGGATGGTCGAGAAAAGATAATATAAAAAAACAGAACTGAACAAAAATTGATTAATTAAAATATTTATGAAACGAGCATTAAACAATGTTTTACCCAAAAGAATGATAATTAGCGAGTTCCATACGACAAATAAAAAACAAATTAAAAATGAACGTATGAAAAAATACTTTATTTTGTGCTTTGTACTTGTTGTTTTATCAATAGTTTCATGCAAAAAAGAGGCTGGCGAAGGTGGTAATTCGTCAATAAGAGGAAGCGTTTGGGTTAAAGATTTTAACTCGGCATATATAGTTACTCACGAGTATGCAGGTGCCGATGAATATGTATATATTATTTATGGCAACGATATTAGTTACTCCGAGAGAATTAGAACAAGCTACGATGGCAGTTTTGAGTTTAAGTATTTACAAAAAGGTAATTATAAAATTTACACATATTCACAAGATTCAGCTAATATTATTAATTCATCGGGAAATTTTGCTATTGTAAAAGATGTTGAAATTACTGAAAACAAACAAGTAGTTGAAGTGCCGAAAATTACAATCTTTAAAAAATAAAATTGTTAATTATTAAAAGTTTACTATGAATAAATATATTTATATTGGATGTTTAATTGCTTTATCATTGTTGGGTAATAATGTTTTTTCGCAAAGCAAAAAGGATTTAAAAAAAAATAAGATTAAAACAATTACTGTTATTGTTACCGAAAACAATAAAACATATTTTGATGAAAAAACAACAATAAATAGTGATGGAAAACCTACAGAAATAATAGAATATACTAAAGATAACAAAATTAAAAAGACTAAAAGATATAAATACGATAATGATGATGATTTAATTGAAGAATTAGAATATGACGAAACAGGTACTTTAAAAGAAAAAAAAGTATATAAATACAATGTTTCTAAAGAAAAAATCGAAGAAACTGTTTATGATAAATCAAATAATATAATTCAAAAAAGCATTTATAATTACAACAATAAAGGATTAAAAATTGAGAAAAAGACTTATGATGGCAAGGGAAATAGTATAAACGTTAAAAAATATATATATCTTTCATAGTGGTTTTTAATGAAAACATATTAAATAATTTTTTGCCAATTACACTTGAAGAAATGGATAGTGTGAAACTAATGACGCGAACCGACATTAAATATGTTTTTCATATTAACAAACTCGAATCAGTTTTAAATAAACTTTGCGATAATTATAAAATATTAGAAATTAATGGCAAAAGATATAATAACTATGAGACTATTTATTTTGACACTCACGATTTTAAAATGTATCATCAACATCATAATGGAAAACTAAATAGAAATAAAGTTCGGTTTAGAAAATATCTTGATTCGGGAGTGCATTTTTTTGAAATTAAATTTAAAAATAACAAAGGACGTACGATTAAAGAGAGAATTAAAAGAAAAAATAAAGATGCTTGCATTACTGACAAAGCAGAAGATTTTTTGAAATTAAAAACTAATTTTAATTCTAATATGCTCTCTTCAAAAATAACAATTAACTATTCGCGAATTACATTAGTTAATAAAGAATTTAGAGAACGGCTTACAATTGACACAGATATTAAGTTTAGTAATAATGAACACGAAAAATACATGCCTGAACTTGTAATAGCTGAACTTAAAAGAGATAGCAATTTAAAAACAAAATTTATTGATGTTATGAAAGATTTTAAAATTGTAAAAGGTTCGTTTAGTAAATATTGTTTTGGTATTATATATCTTAACGAAAACATTAAGAAGAATAACTTTATTCAAAAATTATTAACAATTAAAAAGATATGCAATGAGCTGTAAAACATTTATTCTGATTATTTTATTTGGCATATTAATTACACCATCTGCTTTGCCTCAAGCAAGCGAGATTAATTCATCTTTTAATACCGAAAACACTGAACTTTCGCAACAAACCAATGATGATTCGGACAATGAAAAGAAAAAAGATAAAAAGAAAGACAAAAAGAAATCAGATGAAAAAGAAGAGATAAAAATTGATGAAAATTTCTTTATTAGCTTATTAATAAACCTCGTTTCAGTTTTTATAATAATAGTATTAATTTTCTTTCCCAATTATAAAAAGCAAGAGGTGTTTTTTACATTTTTCCTTTTTAACATTTCAATTTTTTTACTCACTTTTTTACTAAACCAGATAAAAATTTCTATAGGTGCCGCATTCGGTTTATTTGCAGTATTTTCAATGCTTCGTTATCGTACCGAAAACATATCAACAAAAGATATGACATACCTTTTTGTTGTTATTACAGTTGGATTAATTAGTGCAGTTAAGCTCAATTATCTTGAATTATGTATTATAAATGGAATTATAATTTTAGCAGTATATATTCTTGATGGAAATATATTTATTAAACGCGAATACTCAAATATTGTTAGATACGAAAATATAGAATTAATAAAACCGGAACATAATGAAAAACTTATTGAAGACCTTAAATTTAGAACAGGATTAAATATTCATCGGATTTCAATTAATAAAATTGATTATTTAAGCGATTCCGTTTGGCTTGATGTTTTTTATTATAATTCAAAATGCAAGAAATCAATTAAAAAGAAAACGGATTAATACATAAAAAATGAAGCTGTTAAAAATTTTTACTATTTGTTTTGTATTCATTTTCATTAATGGCTGTTTTCTATTTTCACAAAACAGAGATGCTAAAATATGGACAAACTTTAAAATTGAAAAAAAAATAACAAAAAAGTTTTCTTTGGAATTATCCGAAGAACTAAGATTATTTAATAATGTTTCGGAAGCTGAATCATTTTTTACAGATTTTGGAGTAGTGTATAAACATAACAAATATATTAAGTTTTCCATAAATTACAGGTTTCTAAACAAGCGTTTACTTAACGATAATTTTAGCATGCGACATCGTTATTATGTTGATTTATCGTTGAAAAAAAAATATAAAATAGTTACAGCCAGTTTCCGAACAAGATTTCAATCGCAATATAAGGATGTTTACAGAAGTGAGAATTGGCAAACGCCTAATAATTACTTTAGAAATAAAGTAAATTTTGAAATTGATTTAGACAAAAAATACACACCATATCTAAATGTTGAGTTATTCTATCAATTAAATAATAACAAAGGAAATGTTATTGATAATGTGAGGTATTCAGTAGGATTTGATTATGAAATTAATAAAAAAGTTTCTTGGGGGCTTTTTTATATGTACGAACAAGAATATAATGTTAAAAATCCATTTCAGAATTTTATTGGAGGATTAAATTTTGTTTACACTCTTTAATTAAATTTTATTTTTTGATTTTTTTGTAGCAAAAATCTATTGAAAAATATTATTTCAGCAATTATTGCTATTTTTATTATTACTAAAAGTGGAAATTATAGGATTACATTCCATAAAAAAG
>CAZRCF010000076.1:0-10411 GCA_964598505.1 uncultured Lentimicrobiaceae bacterium
GCGATTTATAATAATTATACAAAAAATCATAAATTACTAATTCGTATTTACGTTGGTTAGTTCTGAAAGTACGATTTAGCATCATGTGAATATAGCTTGAAAGCAAATTCGATAAATCAATTTCTAAAGTGTTATCCTCTTTTAAACTTAAAATACTTTTAGCAATTGGTTTTATTTTTCCGACTTCTCGGAAATAATATTATCAAATTCGCTGAGTATGCTATTATTCATAATACCATCAATTTCAGTTTTATGTTTACGGTATTTAACACCAAATTGTTTACGATTATCTTTAGTAAAACCAAATTCTTTTCCAAAATTCTCTTGCATTGTTTTTAACAATTCACATTTTTGTTCAATATTTAACTCAAAATTGGTTAATAAAGCATCTATCATTTTCATTGATAATAACCAACGCTAATTTTCGGTTTCAGTTCCTTGTAAATTTTTAATTAATTGAATTCAGCATATAAAATAAAAACAATATTATGTAAATTTAACTTTTATACAAACATAAATTCATTTTTCCTATTACAAGTTCATAATTCGATGGCGAAGGGCAAAGATATTGATAGATGCAATCAATACAAGGTTTTTCATTTCTTGTTTTACGCCAAGCAGTATTTTCAATCATTTCGGTGTACAACATTTCTAAAATGGTATTTTTATTAATATTGCCTATTTCTGGTGTATTAAGGTTTGCATCTACGTTACCATTAGCTAAAATATTAAATGTGCCAAAAAAATTTGTATTCATTTTTTGATTAGCAAATATAATGCGTTGCTTGATAGGATTAGCCAATATATCTTCTTCTGATATAAAAACGTTCTCTTCAAAAAAATTAATATTATTACCATCAAAAAAAGGCTGAACATTATAATTATCTATATTATATTTTTCTACTATTTCTTCGGCTTGTGCATAGTCGTTGGCAGATTTTATAGCAAAAACAATTTTTACTTTTTCATAACTTAAAAAGGAATTGATTTTTTGAAAATGCTCATTTTCAATCGGGAAAGTTATAATTATCTCTCTTTCGTAATTGCTCAATATATCTATTTTATCAATATCGAAATTCAGATAATGAAAATTAAAAATTGTCTCAAATTGATATTTATTAAGCAATATAACTAACTCATCTAAGTATGGATATTCGAAAATATTGCCACCGGTTATAGTTAATTTTTGCAAAGGTGCATTTTTAATTTGTGTAAAAACTTGTTCAATATCTTCAAGTGATAAAATTGAATCTTTTGACAAACGGTTGCAACAATTAAACTGTTTGTAATAAGCCGAACAGTTTTTGCAATTTTGCTGACACTTAGTAGTTATTTGAATTGTTACATTTAACAAATAATGAATTAAATTTTCACCTATTGAACGATCGTCGCCTTTTATTAATCTTTCAACTTCTCGTTGCAAATTAAGTACAGGCATCATTTGAACAGGTTTAATGGCTTTTTCTTCTGTTATTTGAATAAATTTGCAAATTTTTTTATCTGTACTTTCTTTAATAAAGTCTGCTATTTCTTTATTTTCAATAAGGGAACCTTTTAATAATATTACACCTAAGTTTTTTCTTTCGTGCATCTGTTCAATTAAAGAGATAATGTCAGAATTATTACTTTTAATGCTTTCACCATTTTGTGTATTGTACAAAAGTATATCATTGCCTTTTTTAGTATAAAAAACATAAGATAAAATTCCAAACCAATAATTTTTTGATGTGTCCATTTTTAGTATTAATTATTCTACAATAATATCTTCCATAATTCTATAATAATCTTCGGGATTTTGAGCAATAAAAGCCAATTGACTCATTTCGTAATTCCTGAAATCCGATTCAGTCATAAATCCATAGCAAACAGGTTTATTTTCTAAATTATCTAAATTAAAAATACACTGTGAACAACCTATTGTATTTTTGCATTTGCTACATTGCTTATCTAATTTTGCATAATAGGCATTATATTTTTCTGCAATAGCATCAAAATCTAATTTTATTTCGGTATTGTTTACTTCGCCCAAAGCAAATTGATGTCCAATGCGTTCACAAGGTAAAATTTTGCCATTTACTGTTACAAACATCTTTTTTGAAAAAGGCAAACAGGTTCCAGTTGGAGTTCTTTTGTTTTCATTTTTCTCAAATAATAAATCGGTATAATCGCGATACACAAATCCGCTATATTGATGTATAAACAAACAAACTGATTGATATGAAGCTGATCGCATAAACATATCTTTTTCAATTTCTTGATAATGCTCCGATTGGTGCAAACTCTCAAAAGAATTACGATAAGTTTGGTTAAACAATTCTTGTTTATCGGGTCTTATACCCATATTATTCAATTCGCCAATAGATGCAATTTTGTTGTATTGTTCTTTAAAAAAGCGATAAATATCTTCCACTGAATTTTTATTATGCAATACTGCATTAAAGTTTACACGATCCTCGAAATACTCAGGATATTTATTTTTTAGCTTATTAACATTATTTATTATCCTTTCAAACACAGGTTTGTTATTGTGATCAACTCTGTAAGCAGTATTTTCGGCATTACCATCTAAACTAATTAACAAACTAAAATTATGTTTTACCAAAAAATCCATATACCTATCCAATAGCATTGCATTGGTAGTCATTGAAAAAGTAAAATTGCGAGTAGGGCAATCAATCTTATTTTCTACATAATCGACTACTTTTTCAATAAAAGGCATATTAAGCAAAGGCTCACCGCCATAAAAACTAATATATACATTTCTGTTTGCCGAAGCATTTTGATTTGAGTTCCAAAATGTAGTTAGATAATCAATTAATCTAATAGCATATTCTACGGGTAAATTAATATTTTCCCTTTGGTCATAATCTTCATAAAACTCGCCATAACCACAATATTTGCATTTTAAATTGCATGCATCAGTTACCTCAAAGGTAAGTTGCTGAAGATTTGATAATTGATAAACTATATCTTTCGGTTCTATATACATTTTATAAATAATTTATTTCAGTAAGAATAAAAATAATTAAGGGCTTATAGCCCTTAATTATTTTTATTTATTGCATACGTATATTTTTTAGACTAAAAACTATTATGCGCAGCATGTACGGCGCACTCCCAATACTCAAAAGTCCAATATTGTGGACCATCACCAGGAGATTCTTTTCCACCAGCATTATTTGCACTACGATTAGCGCTAATACTTGATCCGCCAGGTGTGCCTTCATATGCACAAGCACAACCACACAAACCACCAATAACATTTTTTAAACCCTTTTGGCTTAAAGCATTTTTTGTGAGCTCGCTTAATTTTAATTTTTTCATAATTTATATTTTTTTTGTTAATAATTTTACAAAAATATATAATCCAAAAGTAAATAGCAAAAAATATCAAATAATTAACATGTTTTTTTTATAAAGTATTAATAATTATGTGATTATAAAATCATAATATTAGTTTTATTATTTTTATTTATAAAAAATATTTGTTTTTAATTCGGGTGCCAATTTGCAACGAGGGTCAGGATAATCCCAGTTTTCATTACCATAAGTTTTTATTACTTGTAGCCAACATCTTTTTAGGTTTTTAAAACAACTATCAAATGTTTCACATGATTTGCATGGAGATTGCTCAGACAATTCAGATTTTTGAATATTAGCAAGCCAAAGCGATTTCTCCGAGTTCCACACTTCATCTATCGACTGAGTTTTTAAATCGCCTACAATAAATAGTGGATTCCAATACAATTGCTCACAAGTAGTTACTTTACCATCGGGCAAAACAAAAATATGAGATAAATTTGCAGTACATTTATAAGGCGAAAAATTTGCAATAGCTCCATCAATTGAAGCATATTTATCAGTTGCTGTACTTGGTTTATCGAACATCAAATCTATTTGAGATTTTAAAGGTTCGGTATAATCATAAACTTTATTTAATTGATTTATTGATGGTATAAAATCGTTACCATTATACAAAGATGGAAATGAAGGTCTTAAAGACCATTTTTTAATATTTTTGAATTGTTTAATAAAATTAAATACCGATAAAATATCTTTTTCAGAACAATTGTACTTTGTTATTACAGTTTGAATGTCAATATCAAAATTTTCTTTATCAAGAAACTTAATAAAGTCCATAATTTTTTTCTTATACTCTTTACTTGTTTTAAGTAAATGGGTAAGATTTTTTTCTATAAGCGTATCTAAAGATATTTGAATTTTATTAATACCGGTATTTTTTAGTTTTATTACATCTTCTTGGCATAATGGAACTTTTGTTGATATTACTTCAGGCATATAACCATTCTCTTTTATTAAATAATTCAACAATTTTTCCCACTGAGGATATAATAAAACTTCTCCGCCGCAAATATTAATTTCCAATGCATTCATCTTTTTTGCTTCATCAATTAGCTCTTTTATCCTTTCAAAACTTAACTCTTTTGCTTTATTTGATTTATCGGCATAACAATATATACAATCGGTAACACATTTATTGTTTAACATAAATGTTACATATAAAGGTCCCGAAAACATCCGTGCTGTTTCAAAGTCTAATTCATTATATGTAAATTTATCAGCTTCATATACAATTACAGCAGATTTATTATTTTCTGCATCTATCAAAACATTTTCCGGAAATAAAAATTTTATTTCATCGTATTCAGCAATAAAACTTGTCTTATTTTTTATAAACGGTTTAATAATTTTTTTTACCTCTTTTTCGTTTAAATCTAAAAAATATTCTAAATCACTAATTACTTCATCAAAAGTTTTAGGTTCCGAAAAAAATGATAATATCATTGCTTGAACAGGGTGAATAATTGATTTCCACTTTTTCGAACTTTTATTGTTTGAATATTTTTGAGCTATATATGTTCGTTTTTGGTCGTGACGCAAAATATAATCGTGATTGAAAATATATGATTTCATACGTGCATTTTTTTATTTTTTAATTGTCGTATGGAACTCGCCAAATAATCATTATCTTGTGTGTAACGAATTTTCATGGCTCGTTTCATGTTTTTTAATAGTTAATTGTTATTTTTCGATAAAAGTTTAAAATAATTTTTATTTTTTGTAGAATATTTAATAAATTGAATTTTGCATTTTTTTCTCAACTTAAAATTGAAATAAAAAAAATTTAACAAAAGATAAAAGTTCCTTTTAAATAAATGGTGTTTTTATCATTTTGTGAAAAATTTATGCAAAAAATATTAAATTACATGCATCGTTTAACTTAAAGGTAAGCTGTTGAAGGTTTGTTAATTGATATTTTACATCTTCAGTATTAATATAAATAAGTTGATAAATTTAGAACATTTAATTTACTTTAATAAGCAATTTAGGAAAATATGCCCTAAATTGCTTATTAAATTTGTTTACCAACTCCATATACCAAAATCACAAGCTACATCTGCTTCGGGAAAATCTACTCTTGGGCCAGTTCCGGGTGATCTTTTTCCACCATTAGCATTTGCTGTACCATTTTGATCAGTAGTTGATCCGTTTGGAGTGCCTTCATAAGCACAAGCACAACTACAAGTACCGCCAATAACATTTTTTAAACCCTTTTGGCTCAAAGAATTTTTTGTGAGCTCACTTAATTTTAATTTTTTCATAATAATTTTATTAATAATTTTGGGTTCTATAATTTACTAATTAACAAAAAACATTAACAAAAAACATCAAGAACCCATAAAATGTTTTTTTTTATCATCAAGACAAAATTACATTTTTTAAAAAAAATAGACAATAGATAGTTTTACCTAAATTTTAGTAAGTAGTTTTACGGATATTATTACTTTTATTAAAAAAACGCACAGCCAGCATATTAATTTATAGCTTACATTAAAAATACTCTATATAACTTGCATTTTAAATTGCAAGCATCAGTTACTACAAAGGTAAGCTGTTGTAGATTTGATAATTTATATTCTTCATCTTCCGGATTGATGTACATAAGTAAAATATTTTATTACAATAATAATGAAAAACAATTCAGATTATTACTCTGAATTGTTTAACAAAAGTATAAAATAATTATTTATAATTTAAATTACAAATAGGCAATTCGTTAACATCTTCTTCTTTTTGTTCTATTCCGGGTGAGTGTTTTCCTCCGGCACCGTTTGCACTACGATTTGCGCTAGTAGTTGATCCACCTGGTCTGCCTTCATAAGCACAAGCACAACCACAAGTACCGCCAATAACATTTTTTAATCCCTTTTGGCTTAAAGCATTTTTTGTGAGCTCGCTTAATTTTAATTTTTTCATAGTATATAATTTTTTGTTAATAATTTTACAAATTTAAATAATCAAAGAGTAAATAGCAAAAATATCAAATAATTAACATGATTTTTTTATAAAGTATTAATAATTATGTGATTATAAAAACATAATATTAGTTTTTAAATATCTTAAGAACAGCATAATTTATTATATAAATTAAATATATAAATTAAAAATGAAACTTACAAACCCAATTATTAACATTTTCATTTTCTTCTATAAACCATGAAATTGGTCCAATACTAGGTGTTTCTAAACCACCGCCATTACGATTTGCTTGACCATTTGCTGTAGTGGATGATCCGCCTGGTGTGCCTTCGTACCTACAACCACATGCACACACACCACCCTTAACATTTTTTAATCCCTTTTGACTCAAAGCATTTTTTGTGAGCTCGCTTAATTTTAATTTTTTCATGGCATTTAATTTTATTTGTTAATAATTATACAAATATATAATACCAAAAAGCAAATAGCAAATAATTAACATACATAATACTAAAAAAAATCAATAGTTAAGTGATTTTGAAAACAAAATATTAGTTTTATAATATTTGAATTCAGCATATTTAAAGATACTAAAAATTAAAATAATTCAGAGTTAAAACTCTGAATTATTTTGTTAATATGTTGTAAATTAAATGTAAATATTTTATATATTATTGATTATGAGTGGTATTAGGTTGCAAGTCGATAAGCCAAATTTGGGTTCAAATAAATTATTTTTTCAAACTTCTGGCTTCAGAATTCAGGCTTCATACTTCTGTTTTCAAACTTTTCCCTTGCCTTGCTATTTGCGATTTATAATAATTATACAAAAAATCATAAATTACTAATTCGTATTTACGTTGATTGGTTCTGAAAGCACGATTTAGCATCATGTGAATATAGCTCGAAAGCATGTTTGATAAATCAATTTCTAAAATATTATTTTCTTTTAAACTTAAAATACTTTTAGCAATTGGTTTTAATTTTTTCGATTTCTCGGTAATAATATTATCATATTCGCTAAGTATATTGTTATTCATTATACCATCAATTTCAATTTTATGTTTACGATATTTTACACCAAATTGCTTACGATTATCTTTAGTAAAACCAAATTCTTTTCCAAAATTCTCTTGCATTGTTTTTAATAATTCGCATTTTTGTTCAAGATTTAACTCAAAATTGGTTAATAAAGCATCTATCATTTTCATAGTTATTAACCAACGAGTATTTTCGGTTTCAGTTCCATGCAAATTTTTAATTAAATTAATAATGGCTGTGCTATCAATACAAAAAATTTCTTCGGAAAGTTCCATCGAAGTTGTTCCATACCTTTCAATTTCACGTTGGTATGTATCGGCTTGCACTTTCGATATCAAGTCATCTTCTAAATATTGCCTGATAGCACTATTAAAGATTAAAAGCACGTCTGATAATTTACTTTTATCAACTATATGAATCCTAATTCGGAGATGATATTTAGGATCGGTATATCTGATAAAAAACCATCTATCAATTAGTTTTTCTTTAAATAAATATTCAACTAAGGGAGCTATTGTTTCTCTAATAATTTTATCGGAAGTTTTGTAACCGGTATAAATTTTTAAATATAGCCATTCGTCGCCTATAATAAAATTACGTTGTATTTTTTTGAAATCGTTAATCATTTTTTATCCTCCTCTTGTAAAATAATTGATTTATGAATAGCAAAAACAAATTCATTGCAAAAAACATCTCCATTAACATCTTTTATAATAGCTGATTTTTTATCAAAAGGAAATTCATTTAAGTAGAATGATGGACGTTTTTTTACAATTGAAAAAAGTGTTTTTATGCTAACAATATTTTCAAAATCAACAAACATTTCATTATCGCCATCGGGCATAACTGTATATCGTGGAATTTGTAATTCCTTTCGCCAAATATCTAACTTTTCAATTAATTCTGTATCATTTTTTATTTCGAAAAAGTCTTTAAAATCATCTTTTTTAATAGTCCAATGAGCTAACGAAAGAATTAAATTTTTATATTTAATTCTTGGTAAAAAAGCATACTCATTGGTAAGGTTGCTCCAGTTAAAACCAATACCACCTCTAAGATTTTGTGTTTGCAATTCGCATAAAAAATGATATACTGGCATTGCCCCAAACGAATAATTGTGAGCAGAGCTTAATCGCGGAATTATCTGTTTATTAAGTCGTTTGGAATATAATTTAACTATATTTGATTCTACAGAAACATACAAATCGGACATTGGCAATTGAAATTCCCTATCCACAACCGATTTTGCTAAATAAGGTATTTCGTATTTTCTTAATATTGGGCGAAGCAAAATATTTCCTATTCTTGATTCGGGCAAATGTACAATTTCGGCAAATATAATTTCCGGGTTAAGTTCTTCCTCTGTTTGCGTAATATTTAATACATAATTGTGAAGTTCTTCATCGGTATGGCAAAAGCGACCTAATAAGTTTGCTGCACTAGAACCACCTGCCGAATGTAAAAATATTGATTTGTTTTCTTCAGTATATGAAAATATTTCACACATAACAGAAATAGTTGAAGGCAAATCATCCCAGTTGGGTTTAATCTTCTCAAAATCTTTATCAGTTATTTCAATTTCAGTTTTTTTCTCTGAATATGCAGTTAGAAATTTTTTATGTAAAACTGATTGAATTCCATTCCATTGAATATCAATACTGTTATTAGATACTTGTGGCACACCAATATCATCAATTAAAGGGTTTATATCGCCTTCTAATCCTGAATTTTGTTTGTAACCTATTCCTAATTCAGTATCTAATACTTTTAATAATGGCATTGATTGTCCTTCGTATCGTTCGTAATATGATTTAGCAAATTCGGATAACGTTGTGTTATTTGACTGTTTTGGAGTTAATTTATTAAATAATACTAGCCCTTCATAAATATCATCAATAATTTCCTTAGATAAAGTTGATTTTATGGTTGGTTTTACCATATCCGACTGAAATAGAAATTTTATTTCAAATTCGGTTTTTAACTCTTTTACAATTTCAATAATTTGATTATAATAATCTTGCGTTTCGCCAACCGGATTTGTGTCAATGTTATTTAATAGTAAATCTATTTTTTTAAGTTTAATATATATATCTTCAATTTCGGGTATTTGTTCCAATACTTTTAATAATTGTTTAAAATTACCTTCACCAGTAATGGCAGGTTCTAATTCATTAACCAATAATTGACTATTAACTAATTCTTCAATAAAAAAAGTTGCATCTTCTATTGTAATATCTTCCTCTACAACTATTTCGGCTAATTCGTGCAAGCGAGAGCCCTCTTTAGCTTTTTCTAATACTTTTTGAACATATTCGGAATTATCAATAGATGTAATGCTGTGCATTCGTTTGGTTTTCAAATATTTATATTCAACGTAGCGAATTTGGTTGCCATATTCGTAAATACTGGTATTTGGATAAAACTTAATAGTTTGTTTAACAATAGGAATTTTTGCAATATCTTGCGACAGAGCACACAAATAATTCATATCTAAGCGAGTATGTCTTGTGTATTTATTTCTTTCACTAAGTGTAATTTCGGTATTATCGTTAGTATTTCCCATTGTGCAACCTGCAAACAGTCCAAATGGCGTACATCGTGTGGACATTCTGGTAATATAACGCAACACAGAATATTTTAATCGTTCTGCATCTTTTTTATCGGTTAACTTATTATCTAAAAATTTGATAATTTCATCGTATAAAACCGGCGAACCTAAATAAATAGCTTCTAAAATTGCTTTATCTTGCAAAATGGTTTTAAAATCTTCTTCATTCTTTTGCAGCCGATTAAGTATATCTTCAAATTGATTAAATGATAATAATGGCGTTCTAACAACAAAACTATTAAATGGAAGGTATTTTATCTCTTTGGTCATATTTTTTATATCTATTTATTAATAAATTAGTAACTACTAAATTTTGTTAGTATGCAAATTTATGAATTATTTTTTATTTTGCATAGTCTTTTATCGGCGTTTATCTGTACAATCTGTGTCTATATAGTGTCAGAAAGAAAACTCACTATTTTTGAGTTGAGTGTAAGTTTTGTTGTCAAATCTCTCTTTTGTCATCCTACATTTGCAAAT
>CAZRCF010000077.1:0-10402 GCA_964598505.1 uncultured Lentimicrobiaceae bacterium
ATATTTTTTTTATGAATTACTCTGAATAGTTTTCAAGATGAAGTTAAAAATAATACTATTTCTTATAATAATTGTTTTTGTTTTTAATGGCAAATCGCAAATGACATTAACAATGTCATCAACTCAAAATACAAAATGCGATGGATTTGGTTGTAATTATAATGGTTCATCAATTCTAATAAATGAAGTTATGCTTGCACCATTATCTGGGGATGGTTCAATATATGGATTAATGCCTGGATTTCCTACGCCACGTGAAGGTGAATGGATAGAACTTTATAATCCAAATAAGTGCAATTCAATTGATATTTCTTGCTATTTTCTTGGCAATAATGCGCCTGGTAGTGGAGGTATGAATTATCCAGGTGGTTTTATATTACCCGAAAACACCATAGTGCCTCCCAATGGATGTTGCGTTGTTAGAGGTAGAAATGCAACTCCTGTTCCAATAAATTTATTAGTTGAAAATGGAGGAAAAACTATAGAAATTATTGTTGATGTTCCGAATGTATGTATCGGTGATGGTACCAGATTATGGTTTCCAAATACAGGTGGTTGGTTTGCTTTTTATAACCGACAAGGTGTTGTTCAAGATGCAATTTCATGGGGATCAGCTGTTAGTTCATGTATGTCATGTGCTCCATGTAATGCAGGTGGCTGTAACTATTCAGGAAGTTTAGCATCATATAATGCAATTCCTGCAAATAAAAAAACCTATATTTTAAATGGAAATCCCGATGTTGCTTTAGGAAATTCATATCGTAGATTACCTGATGGTGGAAATTGGTCGGTAAATAATGCTGCTCCACCAACAATAGGAAATTGTAATGCCACTTGTATAACCATGCCTCCAATTACTTGCAATGGAACAGCTTCAGTTTCAGTTCAAGGCGGAACTCCACCATATATTTATTCGTGGAGTCAAGGTTATTTACAAACATCAAGCACTGCAGTTGGTTTGTGTGAAGGAATGACTACTGTTACAGTAACTGATGCAAATGGATTAACAGCTACCGGAAGTATTATGGTTGATTTAATTGATTTTGATGCACAAACAAATTTAATTTCTCCAATAAAATGTTTTAATGACAATAATGGAGTAGCGACTTCTTTAGCAATTGGCGGCACACCCCCATATTCTTATGTTTGGAATACAAATCCTATAAATATAAACCAAACTGCGACTGGTTTATCTGTCGGTAATTATATGGTTAAAATTACCGACTCTAATGGTTGTAAAGATTCGGCTACAATAACTTTAAACCAACCCACTCAATTGATTGTTCAAACTCAATTAATCTCTCCTATAAAATGTTTTAATGACAATAATGGTGCTGTAACTTCTGTATCTTCAGGCGGAACACCACCATATACTTATCTTTGGAATACAAATCCTTCTAATACAAATCAGTCTGTTTCAAATTTAGCATCTGGTAATTATATGATTAAAGTTACTGATATTAATGGTTGTAAAGATTCGGCTACAATAACTTTAAATCAACCCAATGTACTAGATGCACAAATAGATATAATTAATCCAATAAATTGTTTTAACGAAAATACTGGTATAATAAGAGCTATTACTAATGGAGGAACAATTCCATACACTTATCTTTGGAATACAAATCCACCAAGTACAAATCAATCTGCTTCAAATTTACCATCTGGTAATTATATGGTTAAAATTTCTGATTTTAATGGCTGTAAAGATTCGGCAAATATTATATTAAATCAGCCACCAGAATTAGTAACTGAAATTGAATTAATATCTTCAATAAAATGCTTTAATGGTAATAATGGTTCTGCAAATACTTTACCTATTGGTGGCACACCCCCATATTCTTATGTTTGGAATACAAATCCTACAAATACAAATCAAATTAACAACCAATTAACCGCTGGTAATCATAAGGTTGTAATTACCGATGCAAATGGATGCAAAGATTCTGCTACAATTTTATTAAATCAGCCTCCTGAAATTATAGTTGATATTATTCGTAATAATGTAAAATGCTTTGGCGATTGCGATGGTTCAATTCAAATAAATGCTACTGGTGGAATTTTTCCATATTTATACAATATAAATAGTGCTTCAACCACAAATTATACAACAAATCTTTGTATTGGTAATTATTTAGTTTCAGTAACTGATGCAAATCAATGTGAGATAACAAATAATATTAATATCATTAATAATGTAAATGTAAATGCCGATTTTAATGTTTCTCCATCTGAAAAAGGAATTGCGCCTTTGACATGCAAATTTATTAACAAATCAACAAGTGGATTTCAATATTTTTGGGATTTTGGAGATGGAGAATCTTCAATTGAAGAAAATCCAATTTATATATTTAAAAATGTTGGAAATTACAGTGTTTCGCTACGAGTAAATTCTCATGAAGGTTGTCAAGATTCAATAAATAAAATAATTATTGCTTATCCTGAATTATTAGTTTTTATTCCTAATTCTTTTTCGCCAAATGAAGATGATATTAATGAAAAGTTTTATCCAGTAATTAACAGGATATTAGATGATTATCAATTCCACATATATAATAGATGGGGAAATTTAATATATTTTACTAATAATCAATATGATAAATGGGACGGAAAATTTAAAGACACACAAGCTACACAAGGAGTTTACTATTATATGATTAGATTTTCGTTAGATGGTGTATCAAAATTATATCACGGGTCTGTTACTTTAATAAAATAGAATTAATATTTATAGCTTTTTTATTAATTATTTTGTAATTTTACTTTAGGTTTTTGGTTTATTGAATAAGCTAATTGCTATAAATTATGATTGTTAAAATTAAAATATTATTTATACTTTTAATTGAAATATTGCTTTTTGAAGCTAAATCGCAAATGACATTAACTATGTCATCAACTCAAAATAGTAAATGCGATGGTTTTGGCTGCAATTACTCAGGTCCTTCAATTCTAATTAATGAAGTAATGATTGCACCTTTATTCGGTAACGGATCAATATTTGGCATAATGCCAGGTAGTCCTTCAACTTCACCTGAAGGCGAATGGATAGAACTTTACAACCCTGACAAATGTAAATCTGTTGATATTTCATGCTATTTACTGGGTAATAATGCACCTAGCGATATTATTAATGCCCCAGGAGGATATGTTATTCCAGAAAACACAATAGTTCCTCCAAATGGATTTTGTGTTATTAGAGGAAGAAATGCTACTCCTGTTGCATCAAATTTATTAGTTCAAAACGGAGGAAAAACTGTTGAAATAATAGTTGATGTTCCAAGAGTATGTATTGGAGGTGGTACTAGACTTTGGTTTCCCGATAATGGTGGTTGGTTCGCTTTTTATAATAAACAAGGTGTAGTTCAAGATGCTATTTCGTGGAATATAATTACCAATTCTTGTATGTCGTGCGAGCCTTGCAATCCCGGCGGGTGTATATATAGCGGAAGTTTAGCATCTTATGATGCAATTCCTGTAACAAAAAAAAATTATATATCAAATAATCCACCTATTTTTGGGTTTTCTTATCATCGTATGCCCGATGGTGGTAACTGGGAGTTTAATAATCCTACAAATCCTACTCAAGGAGATTGTAACGGCACTTGTATAATTATGCCTCCAATTACCTGCAATGGAACTGCAACTGTAACAGTACAAGGAGGCACGCCTCCCTATACATATTCTTGGAGTCAAGGTTATATGCAAACAACAAATATTTGTACCGGATTATGCGAAGGAATTTGTTCGGTAACAGTTACTGATGCTAATGGTATATCTGCAACATCAAGTATAATGGTTAATTTAGTAAATTTTGATGCTCAAATAAATATAATTAGTCCAATAAAATGCTTTAATGAGAGTAATGGAGTTGCTAGTGCTATTGCTGTTGGAGGTACTTCTCCTTATTCATATCTTTGGAATACAAATCCTATAAATTCAAATCAAACAATATCTGGTTTATCTGTAGGTAATTATATGGTTAATATTACCGACTCTAATGGTTGTATAGATTCGGCGTCAGTAACTTTAACTCAACCTTCTTTACTTATTGCTCAAACCGAATTAATAAATCCAATAAAATGCTTTAATGAGAGTAATGGAATTGTTAATTCAATCGTTACAGGTGGAACACTACCTTATTCATATCTTTGGAATACAAATCCTATAAATACAAATCAAACAGCATCAAATTTACCATCTGGTAATTATATGATAATGGTTACCGATGCAAATGGTTGTAAAGACTCTTCTTCTATTTCTTTATATCAACCACCTGAAATTATTGTAAATATCAACAGCAATAATGTAACTTGTAAAAACTATTGTAACGGTTCAATTCAGATTGAAATATTAGGAGGAATTTTACCATACAATTGCAATATTAACGGAACCCCATATACAAACTACAATATAATATCAAATTTATGTGATGGTATTTATATAGTTTCTATTATTGATTCTAATCAATGCCTGAAAACAAATAATGTAAATATCAATTTTGAAAATTATGTAAATGCATCATTTAACTTTACTCCAAATACTGGATTTAGTCCATTAACATGTAGTTTTCAAAATACATCAATAAATGGGCAACATTTTTTATGGGACTTTGGGAATGGAGATAAATCAGTAATAGAGAATCCAATATATACTTTTGAAAACGATGGAAATTATAACTTATTATTTATTGTAACTTCTCCCGAAGGCTGTATTGATAGCGCAAATGCAACAATTATTGTTTTGCTTCCTTTAGAAGTTAATATTCCTAATGTTTTTACACCTAATTGTGATGGCGTAAACGAATTATTTTTTCCGAATATAAACTTATCAGTTGATGATTATTTTTTTACAATTTATAATAGATGGGGAATTTTAGTTTTTGAATCAAAAAATCAATACGAAAAATGGGATGGAAAACATCTTGGAGCTGACGCTGCTCAAGGAGTTTATTATTACATTCTTAATCTTTCAAAATATAATCAAGCTAAAGAATTAAGAGGTTCTGTTACTCTTATGAGATAATTGTAAGATATTTTTATTATTATAATTAAGAAAAATTGATTATAAAAATATTTATAAAATATTAATATTAGATATATGTTTTGTAATTTAGCATTTTTAAAATAAATAAATGGCTGCAAAACGATTTTGTATTTTCTTAATCACTCTTTATTTTTTAGGAATACTCCCTTTTATTGGTTGTAGCTATATTAAAGCACAATGTTCGGAAAATATTGAATATTATAGCGATTATTTCAGAAAAAAATTTGCAATACTTGATCCTATTGAAGGAGTTTGGCAAGTTGATAAAACTATAAGAATTTATCAAGGCAAACAATTAAAACAGATAAAAAAAGAAAATAACCCTGAAACATGGATAATTACTAAAAGTGAAAATTTTTATATTGCTTGCCAGCCAAATATTAAAAACCCAACTTATAAAATCGAATTTTCAAAAAAAGATAGTGAAAGATATATTTTTACTAAAATATATAATGCTTATAAAGAACAAATTATTGCTTATGCAATTTGCTCCAACAATGCTGTAAGCTTTAGCTGTTCAGAAAATCAAGCTTTTTTAAAAGAAATATTAGGTAATAAATACAATAAAGATTTGCATGTTTTTTATGATTTTGAATTAACAAAAATTCAAAACCAAGCCGATAAGATAAAAAACTATGTTCCAAAACTGAAAAATTGGTTTATTGAAACTGTTAAAAGTTTTTTTTCTGATTAAAATTATGAATGGAGATTTACGTTTATACTTATTGTTTGATAAGCTTCAAATTAAATTCAAATATATTGAACACCCTCCAGCTCCAACAATAGAGATTGCAATGAAATATTGGAAAAACCACGAAGCTCAACATTGTAAGAATATTTTTTTTCGCAACCATAAAGGCGACAAACACTATTTGGTTATACTAAATTGCAATCAAATTTTAAATATTCGGAGTTTAGAATTACTATTAAAACAAGGTAAATTGACATTTGCTTCGGACGAACGACTTTGTAAATATTTAGGATTGAAACCAGGCTCTGTAAGCCCTTTTGGATTAATAAACGATAAAGACAAACATGTTTCTCTTTTTATAGACGAAACCTTAAAAAATGCTGATTATATTAGTTTTCATCCTAACGAGAATACTGCTTCGTTAATAATTTCTTTTTCCGATTTTGAAAAGTTTTTAAACTATTGTGGAAATCAAGTTAACTATATTCAACTATATTAGTTGATAAATGTCAAAAATTCAATTTTATACTTCAATTACATCAATTTTTTCGCTTATAAAAACTAAATATGCTTTTACATTTTTGTATTCCATTAAACTAAAAAGTTTTTTGTATTCCGATAATTGTTGCTTGTATTTTTCGCTATTTTGTCCTGTTTTAAAATCCAAAATTGTTACATTTTGGTTACTTATAATTACTCTGTCGGGGCGATAAACAGCACCTTCATTATCAACAATTTCAGCTTCGTTTAATACTTTTGCACTACCATTAAAAAGCGAAACTAATTGAGGTAAATTTATAAGATTTTCAATTTGAGTGTTAAGTTTTCTAAACTCTTCATCGTTTAAACTGAATTTTTGTAAAGCAGTTTGTATAGCTAATTCAACATCGGAAATATTATAAATTATTGATAAGGCAAAGTGAACAATTTTTCCCCAACGCATTGATGTTGTGTCGGTAAACGACTCACTTATCCAATTTTTTGTAGTCCAATTTTCGGAAGGAATAGTTTTTATTTCAATTGTTTTGGTGTGAGATTTATTTTTAAATTTCTTTTTTGGTTCTTCAATACCATAAATAAATTCATTGTCGTTTGTAATTGTAGTTGGCTTATAATCAGGTGAATTAATAAAATTTTCGATACTTTTTTGATATGAAAATAAATCAGATTTTACTGGTGCTTTTTCAGTTATCAAATACAATCTTTCAATTGGACGAGTTAATGCCACGTATAAAATATTAATAGTGTCGGCAATTTCCATAATTGTTTCTTCTTCAGCAAGTTGATTATATGTTGTTTTTTGAATATCGCTTTTCGACATCATAGCTACTGTAAGTTCATTTGGAATGTTTTTACTTTTTACCAACTCATCAAAATCAACCCAAATATTTGTTGGTTTTGATTTTTCTTTAAAAATCGGTAAAATTACGATAGGAAATTCTAACCCTTTTGATTTATGTATTGTCATTATTTTTACACCATCAATATCATCGGGTGCAACTACTAATAATTCGTCACTTTTTATCTTCCACCAATCCCAAAATTTACTTTCTAAGTTGCCTTTACTTAAATATTCATTTATTATATTTAGTAAATTTAATACATAAATATCACCATTTTTATCGAAACCAAAAACACGAACCAAATACTCTGTTTTTTCGTATAAATTCATCAATTCGAAATCAGAAAAATTGAAATTGTAGCCATAACTTTTTATATAATTTTCGATATGTTTTTCGGTTTCAATATGTTTTTTTATTTCCGAGTTTGATATTTTATTTAAAAGATTAAATTGAACAATAATATTTGATGCAAGTACTTGGTTATTTGTATAGTAACGATATTTTAAAAGTGAAATAATTAATATTACTTTAATTGATGAAGTTAAAAGCAGCGAATCGGTAGATACAATATTTATATTATTTGAAGATAAAAAATCGGCAATATTTCGTGAATTTTTCTTGTCGCGAGTAAGAATTGCAATATCACTTAACTTAAAACCATCTTTTGTGGCTTTTTCAATAATTGCGAGAATTTCTTGCTGAACTACGTCTATATATTCTTTCCCTTTTTCATCAAAAACTTTTATCGAAACCATTCCGCCATCAGAATTATAACTTGGTGCTTTTTGTATATGTTGATTATATATATTTGTAGTTAACTCATTTGTATTGCAAATTGAAGCAAAAAAATGGTTATTAAACTCAATAATATTTTTTAATGAACGATAATTTGTGTCTAAAGAAATGGAGTTAAATTTATCTTTAATAATAGTTTCAAATTGAGAAATAATTTGAGATTTTTTCGGATTAGGAATATTAGGCAACTTAACAAATTGTTCAATATTTCCGCCCCTAAAGCGATAAATAGCCTGTTTGGCATCACCAAAAAGTATTGCTTTGCCAATATTATTTCCTTGATACGATGATATTGCTTCGCAAATTAATGGTAATAGATTTAACCATTGCAATCGTGATGTATCTTGAAATTCGTCGATAAAATAATAGTGATATTTATCGCCTAAACGCTCATAAATAAAGGGTGTTGATTCGTTTGAAGTAATTTCATGAATTTTAAAATTTGTGTCGGATATTTGAAAAGTATGATCTTGTTTTTCTACTTCATCAAGAATTAATTTAATTTCGTTAAGCAGAGCTATTGGATAAATATTTTTTCTGATAGCTTCAATTTCTGTAATTGCATTAATATTATTTTTTATGTTTGTAATTAGCGTAATTAATTGGTCTTTAATTGAATAAAAAACAGATTCATATTTTGTTGCATTTGGTTTGCTAAACCATTTAACTTGTTCAATTGAATTTTTTAAAGAATTTGGAATTTCAAAAACTTCATTTTTTATTTTATCAATCCACTTTTTCATAAACGCATTTGAAAAATCATTTGTATCAATATTTGCTTGATTTAATAGACTTTCAATTTTTAAAATAGTCTCTTTAATAACTTTTTTAATTATAATACGTTCATTATTAATAGTATGAATAATTTTATTAAAATCATCTAATTTTAAATTATGTAATTTATCAATATACTGACGACTATTTTCGTAATATATTTGTTTAGCAAAATCGAAAATCTCTTTTTCGATATGCCAATTTTTTGAATCATCGGCTTTTGAATTAATAAATTTGATTAACAGATTTGTTAATTCATCACTTTGACCAACATTATCAATCAGTAAATCAATAACTTGCTCGAGTAGTTCTTCAAATTGTATTTCGAGCTGAAAATTAACAGGAATATCTAAATCGTAAGCAAAAGTGCGTAAAATTCGTTGAAAAAAGCTATCAATTGTCATAACCGAAAAATCGGGATAGTTGTACAGTATTTTTTTTAGCAAAATTGATGCACGTTTTAAAAGAGTATTTTCGTCGAGCCCAGTTTCTTCCATTAAAATTGGCAACATTATTTTTTTGCTATCATTATTAGGATTAGCATCAGCAAAATCAACTAAATACTTTATTATTCGCTCCTTCATTTCGGCTGCTGCCTTATTAGTAAAGGTTACAGCAAGTATATGTTTAAAGTCGTCGGGGTTTTTCAACGAAATTTTCAGATACTCTTTTGCTAAAGAAAATGTTTTACCGGAACCGGCAGATGCTTGGTAAATTGTAAAACTCATCGTAAGTTTGTTTATTATTAACCGAAAATACAAAATTATTATGAAGCACAATAATAATCTATTTAATTTATTTTATATTTTTTGCGTTATTAGTTTAATATCAATAAATTATAATTGTTTAAAAGCACAATCTTCAATTGAAAATTGCCCTCCACTTGATTCGTTTCATATTTTACCACATTTACCACCGGTTATATATTCAAATATTGACTATTCATGGGTTTTTGCTACTGTTTCGATGCTCGAATCGGAATATTTACGGCAAAATAGCGATACAATAAAACTTTCGGAACAATGGTTTTTATATTATGATTTTATTGAAAAAACTCGTTTTGCTGTTGAAAAAAACAATCGAAGTTGTATTTCAGTAAAATCGGATCCACTTTCTGTTTACAGAACTATAAATACTTATGGTATTGTTCCTCAAGAGTATTATTGTAAAAAGTTAAATAAAAACGACTACATTAAATATCAAAAAGTTTTCAAAAACGCGTATAATAATTATAAATATTTAAATAGTAATAAAAGTTCTGATGTAAAATTTTTAACCAAAACCAAAAAAGAGGCACAATTAACTTTTGGAATTCCACCCGATTTGATATATATTGAAGGTAAAAACCAATATATCAATCCATTACAATTTAAAAATGATTATTTTAGAATAAATAGTTACGACTATTTTTCGTTTATGTGCGACACTTCAAAAACTTATAATCAACGAGCAGTTTTAGATTTGCCAGAAAACTGGCAAAAAAGCAATAATTATTATAATTTGTCAATAAATGATTTTATTTCTGCAATAAAGGAGTCGCTTACAAATGGCTATACTCTTACCTTATGTTATAAATTTAATAAAACATATTTCTTTACTCATATTGTGGGTTATGCAAATTGTGCGAATGGTTGGTGGTTTTATGCTAAAAATCCAACTTATTTTAGTAAAAGCGAAAACGGTTACAGTTTTATAAACGAAAACTTTATTAAAAACAATGCTATAAGTATTTATATGCACAAATATGCAGCATATA
>CAZRCF010000078.1:0-10370 GCA_964598505.1 uncultured Lentimicrobiaceae bacterium
AAAATAGCTATTTTGGCTCATCGTGGCAAAATTCCATTTTGCATGGGAACACTTTTTTGGCAATTTAACGATTGTTGGTCATCAATTTCATGGTCGGCAATTGATTATTTTAATCGTCCTAAACAGTTTTATTATATCACAAAACAACTTTTTAAACCAATAATTCCTATTATAAAAATTGATACTAATTGTGCAAATATTTTTATTAATAATATTGATAATAAAGCATTTAAAGGCAAAATAAACATTATTGGAATGAATTATAAAGGAGATACAATTTTCAAAAATTCAATTATTTCTTCTTCCGAAGTTTTATCTTCAAAACTAATTTCTACTGTTGCTAATTCTGATTTCAAAAATTCAGATTTGTTTTATGCAGAAATAGTTGACGAAAAAGGTTTGTCGATTTCCGAAGAAATTGTGTTTAAAGAGCAGCCAAAAAATATGAAATTATTAACACCAAAAATCTCAATAGATATTGATAATAGTAATTTTTCCAATAAAATATATATCAAATCAGATGTTCCAATAAAGGGATTATGGCTTAATTGCGATGGTTTTACATTTGACAAAAATGGATTTGACATGATGCCAAATAAAATATATTCAATTACATACTCGTCTGAAAATAAGCAAATAAACAAACAAATTGATTTAAAAAATATTGAAACATATTCATTAAATCAATCAATTAATTTCAATAAATAATAAAATTTAAAAATGAAACAAATTATTAGTTATTTAATAAAAACAATATTTGTTTTTATTATCCTATTTTCAAACTCAACCATTTTTGCACAAAAAAAACAAAATAGAGCAGAAAAAAACAACCAATTAACCAATTATGTAAATCCATTTATTGGCACCGATGGACATGGGCATACTTACCCTGGTGCTCAAGCGCCTTTTGGTTTTATGCAGTTAAGTCCCGATACGCGTTTAACCGGTTGGGACGGCTGCTCGGGCTACCACTATTCCGATACTGTAATTCATGGATTTTCGCATACTCATTTAAGTGGTACAGGCTGTAGCGATTATGGCGATATTTTAATTATGCCTACTTCCGAAAAATCAAGTCCGGCAAAATATGCTTATTCATCGCAATTTTCGCATAATAACGAAACTGCATCACCAGGATATTATAGTGTGCTAATGAAAAATAATATTTTAGCCGAACTTACTGCTACTCAACGTTGCGGCATGCATCGATACTCATTTCCATATAATACAACTTCAAGAATTTTGGTTGATTTAGAACACCGTGATGAAGTTTTAGACTCCTATTTAGAAATAGTTAATAGCAAGGAAATTAGAGGTATGCGTCGCTCAAAAGCTTGGGCTGCCGACCAACATATTTATTTTGTAATCCGTTTTTCAAAACCAATTATCAATACAAATATTTATATAAACGATAAGCTGCAAGAGCGTAACAAATTTTATAACTCTAAATCAATTAAAGCGGTATTTGATTTTAATTCAATAGATAAAAAATCTTTAATTGTAAAAATTGGTATTTCGGGAGTAGATACAATCGGAGCTCGTTTAAATTTAGAAAAGGAAATTCCTTATTGGAATTTTGATGAAATACGAAATAAAACAAAAAATTCGTGGAACAAAGAACTATCAAAAATTGAAGTTGAAAGTAGCGATGTAAGCAAGAAAACAATATTTTACTCTTCGTTGTATCACACTTTTTTATCTCCAAATATTTATAATGATGTTGATTTTCGTTATCGAGGTAGAGATAATAAAATTCATAAAACCGATGGTTGGAATTATTACACAGTTTTCTCGCTTTGGGACACTTATAGAGCTTTACACCCACTTTTAACAGTTATCGACAGGGCAAGAACCCTTGATTTTATTAAAACATTTAATGCTCAATGGGAACAAGGTGGTTTGCTACCAATGTGGGAACTATCAGCCAACGAAACCGATTGTATGATTGGTTATCACGCAGTTTCGGTTATTGCCGATGCCTACTCAAAAGGAATAAATGGTTTTGATATACGAAAAGCATTTCAAGCAATGAAAACAAGTGCTATGCAAGACAGATTAGGAATTTCAAGTATGAAAAATTATGGTTATATCTCCTCTGATGTTGAGCACGAATCAGTTTCAAAAACATTAGAATATGGATATAACGATTGGTGTATTGCCCAAATTGCTAAGGTTTTAAATGAAAATGATGATTATAAATATTTTATTAAACGTGCTCAAGCATACAAAAATATTTTCGACTCAAAAACAGGTTTTATGCGTCCACGCAGCAATGGTGGGTGGGTATCGCCATTTCTTCCTACTGAAGTTAATAATCACTACACAGAAGCCAATTCGTGGCAATATTCATTTTATGTTCCTCACGATATTAATGGCTTGATTGAGCTTTATGGTGGAATGAAAAACTTTGAACTGAAATTAGATGAGCTATTTTCAACAGAAAATAAACTTACAGGCAGAACACAAGCAGATATTACAGGTTTGGTTGGTCAATATGCTCATGGCAACGAGCCAAGTCATCATATTGCATATTTGTATAATTATGTTGGAAGAGCCGACAAAGCCCAAAAAATGGTAAGACGTTTGTTAAACGAAATGTATAGCAATAGTCCAAACGGATTATCGGGAAATGAAGATTGTGGACAAATGTCGGCATGGTATGTTATGAGTGCTTTGGGATTGTATTCAGTTTGTCCTGGTGACAATAATTTTTCAATCGGTTCACCAATATTTAAAAAAGTTACAATTAATTTAGAAAACGGTAAAAAATTTGTGATTAATGCACCTAAAAATAGCGAAAATAATATTTATATAGATTCGGCAAAACTAAATGGTATTAACTATTCAAAATTATACATTGCTTATAATCAAATATATAATGGTGGCGAAATAAAATATACAATGAGTAGTATTCCATCAAAAAACTTTGGAATTAAATTAGCAGATATTCCTTCAACATCAATTAAAGATTATCATATAGTTACAGCACCAATTATTTTATCAAAATCGAATACATTTAAAGATAGTTTAATTGTTACAATTGAAAATAAATCACCAAATTGTGAATTGTATTATACTACAGATGGAACAAAGCCAAATGCAAATACAATTAAATATAAAAACCCAATTGTTGTTAAAGAAAAAACAACCATTAAGGTATTGGCTATAAATAATATAGACAGGGAATCAAATTTTTCGGAAGCAAATTTTTATAAAATCCCAAGTGATGTATTTGTAAAGCTCGAAAGCGTTTATAATCCTCAATATTCTGCAAACGGAGCAGAAGGATTAATTGATGGTATAAAAGGAAGCGAAAACTGGCGATTAGGAAGTTGGCAAGGTTATCAGGATGCGGATTTTATTGCAATTATTGATTATAGCAAAATAAAACAATTTAGCCTATTTGGGGCAAGTTTTTTGCAAGATATTGGGTCGTGGATAGCGATGCCTAAAGAAGTTCAGTTTTATGGTTCAACTGATGGAATTGAATATAATTTAATTGGTTTGGTAAAACCAATAACAAAGGTTACGGAAACAAAAACTACTATTGAAACATTAGAAATATTCAAAATAATTAGTGCAAGATATATAAAAATAATTGCCAAAAACTTAGGAAATTTACCGGAGTGGCATATAAGTGCAGGCGAAAAAGCATTTATTTTTGTTGATGAGGTTTGGGCTAAATAAATTTCAAAAAACAATTTGCAATCATTTTTTGTCTAATTTTAAGAAATAAATTATCTTTGATGAAAATATTGATTTCTGTGTTAGATAATCAAATAAAAAAAATATGAATAAAACTGAAATTATTCAACCATTTGTAACCGAAAAAATGCAAAGATTGAATGAATTATGTATTAAATATAATATTTCAACCTTATATCTTTTTGGTTCAGCTACAAGTAATCGATTCACTAAAAACAGTGATCTAGATTTTCTTGTAACATTTGGAGATATTCCATTAATTGATTATGCGGACTATTTTTTTGATTTTATGCACGATTTAGAAAGCCTATATAATAGAAGAATTGATTTATTAACAGAAAAATCTTTAACAAATCCTTATCTAATTGATTCAATTAATAAAAACAAACAATTGATATATGACAAACGAAATCAAGAAGTATTTGCATGATATAAAAACTTCAATAAGTGCGATAAACGAATATCTTGGAATTGAAAGAAATTTTTTCAATTTCGAGAATAATAGAATGTTAAAAAAAGCAATTGAAAGAGAATTTGAAATTATTGGAGAAGCAATTAATCGAATGTTAAAAATCAATAAAGATATAAACATTTCTTCATCTCGAAAAATTGTTGATTTGCGAAATTATTTATCGCATGGCTATGACACAGTTGATTATAGCACATTATGGGGGATTATTTCAAAGCATTTACCCAAATTAGAAAATGAAATTAATGAATTATTAAACAATGACGATAATTCATTAAAATAAAATATATCGTTTAAAAAAATATTTTTTATTACAAGTGTAAGGCTTAAAAAATCATTAAATATCAATATGATAGCAAAGAAATTTATTTTATTAATATTATTTATAGGAATATATTATTTTTCTTTTTCACAAAATTTAAGTATAAAAGAGCAAGCAATTGAAGAATTAAAAAAATAGACAAAATATAATGGATACTCAATAAAATTAATACTTTTGCAGAAAAAAAATCAATATGACACAAATATTACTCGAAGGACTTGAATTTTATTCATACCATGGCTGTTTTAGCGAAGAACAAATTATTGGGACTTGGTTTACTGTAGATTTAACATTAGAGGGTGATTTTGAAAAATCGGCAATAAACGATGATTTGCACGAAACAGTAAACTATCTTCAAGTTTACAGAACTGTAAAAGAGGAAATGGAAAAACCATCAAAATTAATTGAAACTGTTGCAAATAGAATTATTGAAGCAGTTTTGCAAAAATTTGTTTTGGTTGAAAATATTAAAGTTAAAGTTTCAAAATTGAATCCACCTTTAGGAGGCAAAATTAAAAATGTTAGTGTTATAATGCAGAAAAATCGACCTATTATTAATAAAAATTTGGTAGAATAAAAATAAAATCATAATTTTGCACTCCTAATGGTTCCGTAGCCGAGTGGTTAGGCACCGGTCTGCAAAACCGTCTACAGCGGTTCGAATCCGCTCGGAACCTCTAAAAAAGCAGCTTTTAAGCTGCTTTTTTAGTTAAAATATTTCAATATTGTTTATTTCAATAAATGGAGCTACTTCAATATCCATCATTGAATTTACAAGATAAACACCTTCGTATTTATCAATATCTTCTACTGAAATATTAATTATTTCAACTTTTTTTACATTTATAAGCAAAGTTCTTCTTATCCCATTTAATAATGGTATTTTTGGTGTAAATAGTTGATTTTTAAATTTAAAAACTAAATTTGCATAACTCGAATCGGTTAATAATCCATTTTTAACCAAAATTACATCATCGCAGTTTCCTTTCAAACTATAAAACGAATTTATTTTACTTCTATCAGCAAGTTTTATACTATAATCAAAATTATAAGGAATATCAATTAATTTAAGTGATTTTACAGGTTTAATATTATAAATTTCTATAGAAGTTGAATAGTTGTTTTCACTGAATATAATTCGCCACTTATAAACCAAATTATCAGTAATTTTTTCACTTTGAAAAATATTTTCTAAAGATATTGGATTTTGTTTTTTAAAAACAGTTTTATAAGCATTATCCATCCTAATTTGATGTAAATCAATGTTTTCAGGAATAAAATTGGAAATACGAATAGTTTCAAGAATTTGGCACATATACTTTATCAATAAGTTCTTTATATTCGGATTCTGGATTGCTATTTACTGTGATTCCGCCACCACTATGATACATTAATCCTTCATCGGTTTGTGAAATAAATCTAATCATAACTGCAGAATCAACATTTTTGCCATCAAAAACACCCATAACACCTGTGTAAAACCCTCGTTTTACTGGCTCAACTTTATCTATAATTTCAATAGTTTTTGGTTTCGGAGCACCCGATATTGAACCTGCCGGCAATAACGATTTTAAAATATTACCAAAATTATTTTTCCAATTTTCAGGTAATTCACCTGTAATTTCAGAGCTAACTTGTAGTAAAGTTTTACCATTAGTTTCAATTTTATCAATGTATCTATATCGCTTAACTCTTACATTTTTGGCAACAATATTCAAATCGTTTCTAATTAAATCAACAATTGTATTATGTTCATCGGTTTCTTTTTCATCATTTATTATAACAGTTTCCGCATTTGGTATTGAGGCATCAATAGTTCCTTTCATTGGAAATGAAGATATCATGTTATCTTCAATTCGAATAAATGTTTCGGGCGAAAAAACTGTAAACATGCCAGGTATAAATAATCTATATGGTGCTTTAGATGCATGAAACAGCATTTTTAAACCTAAATTTGATGATATTTTAGTTCGATGTGTTAAGTTTAATAAAAACGAATCGCCACGTTTTAGATGTTCAATTACTGGATTAAATGATTGTAAATAATCTTTGTATAAGATTGGCTCTTTATCAAATTTTATAGGCAATTTTCCGATATTTGAAGATGTTATATTTTTATAAATTGGAAAATCAATTAGCAATAAATTTGGGTCTATTGGCAAATCTAATATAATTGCTTGCTTACATAAATAATCAATCACAAATAGAAAAGGCTCACCATTAGATGTTTTTCTATTTATTGTTTCCCAATTTTCGATCATGTATAAGTTTTTCACAAAATTAATCAAATATCTATCAAAATCAATTTTTAAGTTGCAATTGATTTTAATCAAAAAATGTATCTTTGCAATTATGATAAAAGTTTTACTAATAAATAATTATGATTCGTTTGTTTATAATATCAAGCAAATACTTGATGAAAGTGGCTTGTGCCAAACGGATATTATTTTAAATGATAAAATTTCATTATCAGAAGCATCGAAATATGATAAAATTATTATTTCACCAGGACCGGGATTGCCTAAAGAATCAGGAAATATCATTAAAATTATTAAAGAATTATCACCTACAAAAAATATTTTAGGAATATGTCTGGGATTTCAGGCAATTGCCGAAGTATTTGGCGGAGAATTATATCAACTTGATAAAATTTATCACGGTCATCAATCGGAAGTTGAAATAACAGATAAAAATGAATCTATTTTTAAAAGTATTTCATCTCCTTTTTTAGCCGGACGTTACCATTCGTGGGCTTTAAAAACAGATAGTTTTCCAAAAGAATTAATTGTTACTTCAAGAACTTATGATGGCATAATTATGTCGTTTCGTCATGCAAAGTTTGATGTTTGCGGTGTATTATTTCATCCCGAATCAATAATGACTCCAGCAGGTAAAATAATTATTAAAAATTGGTTGAATATAAAATAACAATATAAATGAAATGAGAAAACTAAGTGTTGATGAGCTAAACAGGGTTGATATTATTGAATTTAAAAAATTAGAGAAAACACCAATAATAGTTGTGTTAGATAATATTCGTAGTATGAATAATGTTGGTTCTTTTTTTCGTACTGCCGATGCTTTTCGTATTGAAAAGTTACACCTTTGCGGAATTACTGCATGTCCGCCTCATCGAGATATAACAAAAACCGCTTTAGGTTCAACAGAATCAGTAGATTGGAGTTATTATAATTCGGCAAAAGAATCAGTTTTAGAATTAAAAAGTAGTGGATATAAAGTTTTTGCAGTAGAGCAAGTTGATACTCCAATATATTTACATAATTTTGAATGGAACATATCAGAAAAAATTGCAATTATATTAGGAAACGAAGTCTTTGGTGTATCCGATGACGTTTTGCCTTTGAGTGATGCGGTAATTGAAATTCCACAAATAGGAACAAAACACTCATTAAATGTTTCTGTTTCAGCAGGAATGGTTATGTGGCATTTATATGCTCAGTGGTTAAAAAAATAGCCCACAATTAAAATCATAGGCTAAACGTTAATTTTTGAGAAGAATAAATAAATTATAAGTTAATTTTTACTCCAAAATTTACTCCAAAACTACCAAAAGGGATTTTATCTTTAATTTCTTTATCAGGCGAAGAAGTTGGTATAACCGCCATTGCATCATAACTGTCAACATATTCTGTCTCTTTATCTTGGGTTGTCATATTTGGTAATTGATCAACACCGTTATATGAGCATTCTGTTATCTCACCTTTAGTGGGTGCATAAGACATATTAATCATATTTAACTCACCAAAAAAAGATATTTTATCGCTTAGGCTATATAAAACACCAGCTCCAGCATTAAAACCAATTGCTATGCCACCGTTGAAAATATTTTTATATTTCCTAATATCACCAGAAAAATATGTAGTTTGATTATCATCAGTTAATGAACCAATTCCTATTATTATCCCAAATTTTGTATAAGGATTAATTTTTTCAAAATCAGTTTTGATAACAAATGTAGGATTAATTCGTAACATTTTTGCAGACAAAGTATGTGAATCATTAACTATTCCTAATAAAGTTGTTCCTGACATAAATAGATATGAACTAATAATTTCAGTTTTACCACCAATTAAATACGAAATACCTAATTCGGCACCAATATTTTTGTTAAACATATAACCAAAAGCACCCTCAATGTTTAACCCTTTTCCTAAAGTGAAGTTAACAGCTTCTTGATTATTTGTAGTTGTACTTAAAGTATAAGAAGTAGCAGTTCGAGTACCAAAACTCAACCCATAACCAAAACCAAATTTTGCATAGGCGCCTTGTGCAAAAAGATTGCTTGCAAACATGCTTATTGCAACAATCATTACTAATGCTTTTAAATTTGTCTTATTCATAATTTGTAAAATGTATTAATGTTTCCTACTCATAAGGCTTTTCGGTATCGCCTCGTTTTTTAAGTGGTTTCCGAACTCCACATTGTGATTAACAATATTTGTTAAATAATATTGTATTTTAAATTATTATTAACAAAATATTTTAAAAAAAATCGTATATTTACAGTCTGTTTTATAAAAATATGTTAATATGTACTTATAGCAACATTACATTTATATTAAAATAAATTAACCAATAAAAAAGGAGGACAAAAATGTTAATTAAAAAATTGATTTTAAGTGTATTAATCTTGTTGGGATTTGGTATAACAAGTATAAAAGCACAAGAATCTATAAACGCCTCAGGCGGAAATGCTTCCGGTAGCGGAGGTAATGTAACCTATTCTGTGGGACAAGTTGTTTACACAACAATCACAGGAACAAATGGTTTTGTTGTTGGAGGTGTTCAACAACCTTATGAAATTTCAGTAGTTATTGGAATAAAGGAAAATGAGAACATCAACCTTAATTACTCCGTTTATCCAAATCCAACATCTAATAATCTTCAATTAAAAGTTGAAAATGAAAATTTAGTCGATTTTAGTTATCAACTTTATGATATTACCGGAAAACATATAGATAATAAAAAAATCGAAAGTTCTCTAACTAGTATAGATATGAGTTATCTTGTATCTGCTACTTATTTTATAAAAGTAATTCAAATAAATAAAGAATTAAAAACATTTAAAATCATTAAAAATTAAAAAAATATGAGAAAATTAGTAACAATTTTAGTAGCAGTTATTTTATCTGCAAACGTTTGGGCGCAATCGCCTGAAAAAATGAGCTATCAGGCTGTAATTCGTAACAACAGTGGTGCATTAGTTGATTCTACAACTGTTGGTATGAAGTTAAGCATTCTTCAAGGCACACCAACTGGTACAGTTGTTTATACCGAAACCCTAACGCCATTTACCAATGCAAACGGCTTAGTTAGTATTGAATTTGGAGGAGGAATAGGTTTTGATACTATTAACTGGGCAAACGGTCCATATTTTATAAAAACAGAAACTGATCCATTGGGTGGAACAGCATATACAATAAACGGTACAAGCCAATTATTAAGTGTACCTTATGCTTTACATGCAAAAAATGGAGTAGTAGCTTATGGCAACATTAGTTCTACTGGAGTTAAAAATTCTGGATCTAATAATTATACTGTTTCTAAAACAACTACTGGAATTTATAATATTACATGGACTGACGGATTGAATACACATTATGCAGCTGGCATAGTTAATATTTCAACAACTACTGGAAATGCAAGAATAACAGCATGGACAAGTACTGGAGGTGGAACTATTCTAAGAGTTAAAATATATGATAATATTGGTACTTTAGTTGATGATGCTTTTTGTTTTACTGTTTTTAATCATTAGAATTATTAATTAAAATAAAAAAGGAGGGCAAAAATGTTATTTAAAAAATTGATTTTAAGTGTATTAATCTTGTTGGGATTTGGTATAACAAGTAT
>CAZRCF010000079.1:0-10329 GCA_964598505.1 uncultured Lentimicrobiaceae bacterium
TATTCGGCGATAATTTTTTTAACTTCTTCGGGCGAAACACGTCCGTAAACTTTTTCGCCAATAAGAACTACTGGAGCTAAACCGCAAGCACCAACACAACGAAGGCTGCTTAGCGAAAATTTTCCATCGGGAGTAGTAGCGCCAACAGTAATATTTAATTGGCGTTTAAACTCTTCCAATACTTTTTCGGCACCACGCACATAACAAGCAGTTCCCATGCAAATTGATATTGGGTGTTTGCCTTTAGGTATCATAGTAAAGAAAGAGTAAAAAGTAACAACACCATATATTTTTGCTACTGAAATTTTAAGTTCGTGGGCAATAACTTCCTGAACTTCAGCTGGTAAGTAACCAAAAGCACTTTGAGCTTTATGAAGAACATTAATTAACTCGCCTGCTTCATTATTGAAGGATTTGCAAATATCTTTCAATTCTTGAATTTGATTTTCTTTTAATTTTATTTTGATATGAGACATTTTTTGAACCTCCTAATGATTAATTATTATCCAATTCTATTTCTACATCAGTTCTTTTATCAAAGTAATGAGTATGTAGTAGATGATGTGATTTTTCACCTAATGGTTTACCCAAAAACTCTTCATACATGCGAACTACATCTTGGTTTTCGTGTGATTTACGAATTGGTTTACCTGCATCTTCTTGATAAATAGCTTTTGAACGAGCTTTTACAATATCAATATTCCCATGATTTTGAGGTTGTCCGCCGCCATTGATACATCCACCAGGACAAGCCATAATTTCGATAGCGTGGAAAGTGTTTTTGCCACTCTTAATATCTTCTAAAAGCTTACGAGCATTGCCTAAGCCATGAGCTATACCAATATTTATTGGAAGTCCATCAAAATCGATTGTTGCCGAGCGAATTCCATCAAGACCACGAAGTTCTTCAAAATCTACTTTTTGTAAAGTCTTTTTTGTAAAAACTTCGTAAGCGGTACGACAAGCAGCCTCAATTACACCACCTGTAACACCAAAAATAACACTTGCACCAGTTGAAGAACCAAGAGGAGCATCAAAGTTTTCGTCGGGAAGATTGTTAAAGTCGATATTAGCTTGTTTAATTAAAGCAGCTAATTCGCGAGTAGTAATTGAATAATCAACATCCGGATTGTCATTAACTTTAAATTCATCACGTGAAGATTCATATTTTTTAGCAACGCAAGGCATAACCGAAACAACAACTAAATCTTCGCGTTTTACTTGAAGTTTATCAGCAAAATATGTTTTTGCAATAGCACCAAACATTTGCTGAGGTGATTTAGCGGTTGATGGAATATCTCTCATCTCTGGGAAATTGTGTTCAAAGAATTTAACCCAAGCAGGGCAGCAAGATGTTAAAATTGGAAGTTTTACATCTTTATCGCCAGCTAAATGTTTTGATAAACGATCAAGAAGTTCGGCACCTTCTTCCCAAATAGTTAAATCGGCAGCCCAATCGGTATCAAACACGAAATCGAAGCCTAAACGGCGTAAAGCAGAAGCCATTTTGCCAGTAACTAAAGTTCCTGGTGCAAATCCAAACTCTTCGCCTAAAGCTACACGAACAGCAGGAGCTGCTTGAACAACAACGGTTTTAGTTTTATCGGCTATTGCACGTATTACTTTACCGGTATGGTCGGCTTCGGTAAGAGCTCCTACAGGGCACACAGCAACACATTGACCGCAATATGTACAAGTTGATAACGATAATTTTTGTTCAAAAGCAGTAGCAACTACAGCTTGAAAACCACGATTTATAGCAGACAGAGCACCAACAGTTTGGAAATCGTTACACATCATTTCGCAACGGCGACACATTATACATTTGTCCACATCACGAATAATTGATGGTGAATAATCTTTTTGGTAAGTAGATTTTTCGCCTTCGTAAGGTATTTCGCGTACTCCAAATTTTTGAGCTAAATCTTGAAGTTCGCAATGTCCACTTTTTGGACAAATTAAGCAATCAAATGGATGGTCAGAAAGCATAAGCTCTAATACAGTTCTGCGAGCATTAATAACACGCATATTATGTGTGCTTACAACCATAGCTGATGTACAAACTGTAACACAAGCTGGAGCCAAGTTTTTGCGACCTTCAACTTCTACAACACAAATACGACATCCACCTGGTTTATTTTGAATATTCAAATCGGCTAACTCAAAATGGCATAAAGTTGGGATTTCAATACCATTTTGTTGAGCTGCTTTCAGAATTGTGGTTCCTTTTTCAACCTCAATTGCTTTATTATCTATTGTTAATTTTATAAGTTCCATATTTTTAATAACTCCTTTTGATTATTTAATGATTATTGCATTAAACTTACATTTGTCGTAGCAAGCTCCACATTTAATACAGATTTCCTGACGTATAAAGTGCACCTGTTTGCGTTCACCTTCAATTGCATTAACAGGGCAATTACGAGCACAAGCGGTACAACCAACACAAGCTTCAGGAATAACTTCATAAGCCATTAAATCGCGGCATTGACCGGCAGGACATTTTTTGTCGTTTACGTGTGCAATATATTCATTCCAAAAATTGTCTATCGTTGATAATACAGGGTTTGGAGATGTTTGTCCTAAACCACATAATGAAGTATCTTTTATTACATTGCTTAGATTTTTTAAATTTTCTAAGTCTTCCATTGTTCCATTACCTTTTGTAATTTTTTCGAGTATTTCGAATAAGCGTTTATTACCAATACGGCAAGGAGTGCATTTTCCGCACGATTCTTCAACAGTAAATTCTAAGTAAAATTTAGCAATTGAAACCATACAATCGTCTTCGTCCATAACAATCATACCACCCGAACCCATCATAGAGCCGGCTTCAATAAGATTATCATAATCAATTGGAGTATCTAAATGTGCTTCGGTTAAGCAACCACCCGATGGTCCACCAGTTTGAACAGCTTTAAATTTTTTGCCACCTACAATACCTCCGCCAATTTCAAAAATAATTTCGCGAAGAGTAATACCCATTGGTACTTCAATAAGACCAACACTATTTATTTTTCCTGCAAGAGCAAAAACTTTTGTGCCTTTTGATTTTTCTGTTCCAATTGATGAAAACCATTCCCATCCTTTATTTATAATTACAGGAATATTAGCAAACGTTTCAACATTATTTACATTAGTAGGTTTTCCATTATAGCCTGATTCTGCCGGAAATGGCGGTTTAAAAGTAGGTTCGCCGCGTTCGCCTTCCATTGAGTGAATAAGAGCAGTTTCTTCGCCACAAACAAAAGCGCCGGCACCATAACGTAATTCTATATCGAAATTAAAATTTGAACCTAAAAGACCTTTTCCTAACAAACCAAACTCACGAGCTTGATCAAGAGCAATTTTTAAACGTTCGATAGCTAAAGGGTATTCAGCACGAATGTAAACTAAACCAATAGTTGCACCAATACAGAAACCATTAATTGCCATTGCTTCGATAACCGAATGAGGATCTCCTTCAAGAATTGAACGATCCATAAAAGCACCAGGGTCGCCTTCATCGGCATTACAAACAACATATTTTTGATCGGCTGCATTTTTCGATGCAAATTCCCATTTTAATCCAGTTGGAAAGCCACCGCCACCACGACCTCTTAACCCTGATTTTTTTATAATATCAATAGTTTGTTGAGGGTCGTTTTGTTGTAATACTTTTGCAAGTGCCTGATAACCATCACGAGAAATGTAATCGTTAATATCTTCAGGATTTATAAAACCGCAATTACGAAGAGCAATACGAATTTGTTTCTTCGATTCGGATTTTTCTGATAATAAACGTTTTACTTTGTTCCCTTTAATAATATGTTCTTCAATAATTTCGCGACAATCTTCAGGTTTTACATGAGAATAATATGTATTGTCGGGCATCATTTTAATATTTGAACCCTTTTCGCATGAACCAAAGCAACCAGTTGTAACAATTTGAATATCATTGTCTAAGCCTTTTTCTTCGATAATTGCTTTTAATTCGGACTGAATTTTATCACTTTTAGAAGCACTACAGCTTGTACCTCCGCAAATTAGTATGTGATATTTATACTGTGCCATTAAATAATCTCCTTTTTTTAATTATTATCTACTGATTGGTAATTTACAGGAATTATACCATCAACAAGTTCATTGTTGACTACATATTTGCTGATAACTTCTACAGCTTTTTTGGCATCAACAAAACCAAAAACTAATGGCTGTCGACCAGGTTTAGTAACTTCAATTGTTGGTTCAGCGTAGCAATAACCCATACAGCCTGTTTGAGTAACAATTGCATCAATACTGCGTTTTTCAAACTCTTCGATCATTATTTCCATAACATCTTTAGCACCCGAAGCAATGCCACAAGTAGCCATAGCAACACGAACCTGAACTTGCGATTCGGGAACATTTGCTTTGCCTCTTAGATCAATTTTGGCTTTAACTTCACTCTGAATTTTTTTCAGATCAGCCAATGATTTAATTTTGTCCATTTTAAAATGATTTATATTTATATTTTGTTATATATTTTTAATAAGTATGTAATTTTCAGCAAAAGTATAAGGTTTTTTGTTAATAAAGTTATAATGAAATTTATTAAATTTAATTTTTAATGATTCTAAATTAATTATGTAATTATTTTATTATATATCAATTAATTGCATGATTTATTCAATATACAAAATAATTATTTGTTAAAATCCAATTGTATTTTAAAAACAATTTTAACAAAGAAAAAGTTTTTTTAAAAAAAATTAGAACAATGTATTTAAAAAAATTAGATATTTGCAACTTAATTTTTAAAAACAAAATCTATATAAAATAATAAATAATTGATTATGAGCTATATTGTATATTTGCTTTTTCGAGTTTTTTTGGCTTTTATTTCCATTTTACCTTTCCAATTGTTATATTTTGTATCGGATATAATGTATGGCTTAATTTATTATATTTTTGAGTATCGTAAAAAAGTAACACTCGAAAACTTAAAAAATGCTTTTCCTGAAAAAACAATTTTTGAAATTAATAGAATTCAAAAACAGTATTACCATTATATGACCGATTTGATTTTAGAAGGACTTAGAGGTCTGTCGATGACTAACGAACAAATATTAGAAAGGCATAAAATTATAAATCCGGAACTGCCAAATTCATATTTCAAACAAGGAAAAAGTTTGATATGCGTAAGTGGGCATTACGGAAATTGGGAATGGTTAGTTTTTTCGGGAAGTTTGCAAATCCAACATTTGGTAGTTGGCATTTATAAAGGAATCAATAATAAATATATTGAGGCTTTTATGAAAAAACGCCGAAGCCGAACCAATTGCTATTTAGCTCCAATTACCGAAACTTATGAAACATTTAATACATTAACAGAACCATCATTATTTTTAATGTTTGCCGATCAAAGTCCAACAAACTTGAGAGATTGTTATTGGGTAAATTTTTTAAATCAAGATACAGCAACGCTTCACGGACCGGAAAAATATTCTAAAAAATTAAATTTTCCTGTAGTTTACTTAAATATTCAGTGTGTAAAAAGAGGTTATTACGAACTTACTTTTTCTGCCTTAGCTGATAATCCAAACGACTATAAAGACGGAGAAATCACAACAATGTATATGAATCACTTGGAAAAAATAATTAAAAACGAGCCAACTTTCTGGCTTTGGTCGCACCGTCGCTGGAAACACAAACGTATTGCAGCAATTGAAGATTTATGAAAATTATTTTCCTAAAACTTTATTTCCTTTTTTTTATCTTTTTGATATTTCTGTCAAAATTTTCATCTGCACAAAACAAAACTGATAAATTATTTATTACAATTCAGCCCGAATATGGCACAATAGTAGCTCATCACGAAGAACTTTTACCACTTTCGTTATACAATTTTCCAAATTTAGAGTTAAATATTTACAAACAAAACACAGGAAAAGAGCTGTGGGAAAAGAATTATAATTATCCACAATCGGGAATTTCGTTTTATTATTCAGCACTTAGCAATAAACATGTTTTTGGTGAAGCTTTTGCTATAATGCCCTTTGGTTCGTTTACTTTTTTCCGTCATAAAAAACATGAACAGCAATTAAAAATATCTGCCGGAATAGCCTATTTAACTCGTCCTTATGATAGCTTATTAAATATTGAAAATATTGCTATTGGAAGCCATTTTAATGCTTCAATAAAATTTCAATACAGTTTTTTATATAGATTTAACGAAAACATAGCATTATCATTTGGAACTTCTTTTGCTCACTTTTCTAATGGAGCTGTTAAGTATCCAAACTGGGGATTAAATATCTTTTCATTTTCCACTGGTTTGCATTTAAAAATCAATAAAAATCCTATTCGCTTTGAAGAGCCGAAAATTGAGCCATATATAAAAAAATGGCATCCATATATTTGGGGAGCTTATGGAGTAAAACAAAATTCGGAAACCGACCATAAGTTGTATAATGCTTTAACTGTAGGTTTTGGAATATCAAGAGCATATAAATATGGCAAAGAGTGGATGATTGGCAGCGATATTTTTTACGATTATACCGATAAAGTTGAGTTTTCGCATTATAATTTACATCCATCTGATACTGAATTAATTAAAATAGGTATATATGCAGGACATGAATGGAATATTAACAGATTTTCTATCGCATTTCAAACAGGGTTATATTTTATTGCTTATAAAAAAGATAACTTATCAAAAAGAATATACGACCGCATCGCAATTCGATATAGATTATTTAATTCTTTGCACGCAAATATCTCAATTAAAGCACATTATGCCAAAGCCGACTATATCGAATGGGGATTGTTGTATAAATTTCGCTAATTTATACATTTTTGCAATATGCTAACTTTGTCAAAGCTTAAAACTTTGACAAAGTTAAAATGTGTTTTAACAAATTCCAAAATAATATTGACAAAAATATTAATAAAACATAGTTTTTTTGTAATTATTAATGGTAAATTCACAGAAATTTATTAATTTTGCAGTTCTAAAAAAATTGAATTAAAAATGATTAAAATATCGCTGCCAGATAACTCGGTAAGAGAGTACCATGTAGGCATAACCGGATTAGAAATTGCTAAAAGCATTAGTGAAGGATTAGCAAGAGTATCTTTAGCTATATCAGTTAATGGTGTTGTTACCGATTTGCTTCGTCCAATAAATTCAGATTCGAATATTAAATTATATACATGGAACGACACTGAAGGCAAAGCTACAATGTGGCATTCATCGGCTCACTTAATGGCTGAAGCAATTGAAATTTTATTTCCTGGTGTGAAATTTGGTATTGGTCCCGATATTGAAAATGGTTTTTATTACGATATTGATTTTGGAAATTACACTATAACTCCTGATGATTTTAAACGAATTGAAGATAAAATTCTTGAACTTGCTAGTCAAAAACAAGGATTTATAAGAAATGATGTTAGCAAAAAAGAAGCTATTGAGTATTTTTCTGGAAAAGGTGATGAGTATAAATTAGAATTAATCAACGACTTAGAAGACGGAACAATTTCGTTTTACAAAAGTGGCGAATTTACCGATTTATGTCGTGGTCCTCATATTCCTGATACTTCATTTATAAAAGCTGTTAAAGTGTTAAGTTTAGCTGGTGCATACTGGCGAGGCGATGAAAAACGCAAACAATTAACTCGATTATACGCTATTACTTTTCCTAAAAAGAAAGAGTTAGACGAATATTTAGAACTTCTTGAAGAAGCTAAAAAACGCGACCATCGCAAATTAGGCAAAGAATTAGAACTTTTTACATTTTCGCAAAAAGTTGGTGCAGGATTACCATTATGGTTGCCAAAAGGTGCAGCTCTTCGCGAACGCTTAGAAAATTTTTTAAAGAAAGTTCAAAAAGAACATGGTTACGAACAAGTAATTTGTCCGCATATTGGCAATGTAGAATTATATAAAACATCAGGGCATTACCAAAAATATGGTCAAGATTCGTTTCGTCCAATATCAACTCCAGTTGAAGGTGAAGAGTTCTTTTTAAAACCTATGAACTGCCCTCACCACTGTGAAATATATAACTCAAAACCACGCTCTTATAAAGACTTACCTGTTCGTTTAGCAGAATTTGGTACTGTGTATCGTTATGAGCAAAGTGGCGAATTACATGGACTTACACGAGTTAGAGGATTTACTCAAGACGATGCTCATCTTTTTGTTCGCCCCGACCAGTTACTTGAAGAATTTGAAAAAGTTATTGATATTGTTTTATATATTTTCAAAACATTAGATTTTGAAAATTTTACAGCACAAATTTCACTACGCGATCCGAACAATAAAGAAAAATATATTGGTAGCGACGAAAACTGGGAAAAAGCTGAAAACGCAATTATTCAAGCATCAAAAGAAAAAGGTTTAAATACCGTTATTGAATATGGTGAAGCTGCATTTTATGGACCTAAGTTAGACTTTATGGTAAAAGATGCAATTGGCAGAAAATGGCAATTAGGAACAATTCAGGTAGATTATAACTTACCCGAGCGATTTGAATTAGAATATACAGGCAGCGATAATCAAAAACATCGTCCAATTATGATTCACCGTGCACCATTTGGTTCAATGGAACGATTTGTTGCAGTGTTGATAGAACATACCGCCGGAAAATTCCCATTATGGCTAACTCCGGAACAAGTTTGCATATTACCAATTAGTGAAAAATATGAAGAATATGCAAAAAAAGTTTTAAAACTGCTAAATAATTACGATATTCGCAGCACAATTGACGATAGAAACGAAAAAACTGGCAAAAAAATTCGTGATACAGAACTAAGGAAAGTGCCATTTATGCTAATTGTAGGCGAAAAAGAAGAAGAAACCAATACAGTTTCGGTACGTAAACAAGGCGATGGAGACAAAGGGACAATGGAAATAGCAGATTTTGCAAATATGATAAACAAGGAAATAAATGCCTTATTGGCAAATTAAAATAAGTAATAATAAATAGAAAGGAGACACAGCTATAGCAGCAATTTTTCAAAGACCGGGCTTTCATAGAAATGCTCCAAGAGTTAAGGAGCAGCCCCACAGAATTAATGAACTTATCACTGCACCAGTAGTAAGGTTAATTGGTGATAATAAAGAGGGTGGAATTGTTAACCTTCGCGAAGCATTAGATTTAGCGAAACAAGCAGAATTAGATTTAGTAGAAATTTCTCCTACTGCAAATCCACCAGTGTGCAAAATTCTTGATTACCAAAAATTTCTATACGAACAAAAGAAAAAGCAGAAAGAGATAAAAGCAAAAACTGCAAAAATTGTTGTAAAAGAGATAAGACTTGGTCCAAATACTGATGACCATGACTTTAATTTCAAGGTAACACATGCCATTAATTTTTTAAAAGAAGGAAACAAAGTAAAAGTTGACGTTTTTTTCAAAGGACGTACAATTGTATATAAGGAGCAAGGCGAAATTAAACTTTTAAAATTTGCTCAAGCGTGCAGCGAAGTAGGCAAACCCGAACAACTGCCAAAGCTTGAAGGTAAAAGAATGATAATGATTCTTACTCCTAAAAAGTAATATAAGAAACTGACTTTAAACTAAAAATATATTAACCTTTTAATCAGAAAAAAATGCCAAAAGTAAAAACCAAATCCGCAGCAAAGAAAAGATTTTCTTTGACCGGTTCAGGTAAAATTAAACGCAAACATGCTTACAAAAGCCACATCTTAACAAAAAAATCGACAAAACGCAAACGTAATTTAACTTACTCTGCTATTGTTGATGCTACAGATGAGAGAAAAGTAAGACTTATGTTAAACTGTTAGTTAGCTAACGGAATCATTAACCCTTGCTATTAGCAGTCAAGAGTTGTAGTATTATACAAACGCTAAAGCAAAAATAAAATGGAGATAAAATTATGCCAAGATCAGTAAATCATGTTGCTTCAAGAGCAAGAAGAAAAAAGATTCTAAAATTAACTCGTGGCTACTTCGGGAAACGTAAAAACGTTTGGACAGTAGCAAAAAACACATGGGAAAAAGGTCAGCAGTATGCTTACCGCGATAGAAAAGCGAAAAAACGCAACTTTAGAAGTTTGTGGATAACTCGTATTAATGCCGGTGTTCGTCAATATGGAATTACATATTCCGTATTTATGGGCAAAATTCAAAAACATGAAATTGGTTTAAACCGTAAGGTTTTAGCCGATTTAGCTATGAACAATCCCGAAGCATTTAAAGCTATCGTTGATAAAGTAAAATAAACAACTGCTAAATAATATAGTTTAAAGTCATAAAAAAACCGCCTTAAAAGCGGTTTTTTTATTTTAGGATAATTTATTTTTATAATCTTCATAGCCAAACTCACGAAGAAGAATAAATTCATC
>CAZRCF010000080.1:0-10290 GCA_964598505.1 uncultured Lentimicrobiaceae bacterium
TATTTTAAAACTATTTTTTTATACTTTTGCATTAAAACAAATTATTATGAAACGACTAACATTTATTACATTATTATTAGTATTTTTTTCGCTCAATACTTTTTCTCAGGATACAATTAGAGAATATTGGAAAAATAAGCAACAACGCAGTGAAGGAATAAAAATTAATGATAAAAAAGAGGGAAAGTGGACGTATTGGTATCAAAATGGCAAAAAATGGTCGGAGGGATTATATAAAAATGATGAGCAAACAGGTTTTTGGTCGTTTTGGAGCGAAACAGGTAAAAAACAAACCGAGTATTTTATCGAAAATGGTTCTTATAAATCGTGGTACGAAAACGGAAATTTAGAATCGGAAGGACAAAATAAAAACAAACTTCACACAGGCGATTGGAAATTTTATCATCAAAATGGGCGATTAAAAAGAACTTGCACTTTTGTTGATGGAAAATTACAGGGTTATTTTGTAGAGTATCATGATAATGACCAAAAAATGCAAATAGGTATTTTTATTGACGATAAATTAAATGGTTATTCTACATGGTGGACACGTGAAGGAACTAAAGAAATGGAGGGTAAATCAATTGACGATTTGCAAGATAGTACATGGAATTTTTATCACGCAAATGGCAAATTAGCAAGCACAGGAGCTTTTTTAGAAGGAAAACCAAATGGAATGTGGACATATTTTTATGAAGATGGTAAAATATGGAAAAAAGGTAATTTCGAAAGTGGTAAAAGAGTTGGAAAATGGACAGCTTGGTTTGAAGATGGCAAAAAACAACGCGAAGGCTCTTTTGAAAACGATAGAGAAGTAGGATTTTGGGAACAGTGGTATAAAAACGGGCAATTAGAGTATTGTGGCTATTTTACATCAGGTTTAATGAGTGGTAATTGGACAGCTTGGTATTACAATGGTGAAAAAAAATACGAAACTCAATATAAAGATGGCAAAAGAGAAGGAAAATCTACATTCTGGTTTGAAAATGGTATTACAATGAACGAAGGAAATTATAAAAACGATTTAAAAACAGGTGATTGGAAAGAGTGGGCAATTACCGGAAAACTAACTCAAACGGGAACTTATAAAGAGGGTAAAAAAACTGGTTATTTTGTTTTTTATAATAAAATGGGTGGTAAAGATCGTGAACAAGAATTTTTTGAAGACAAAACTAACGGTAAGTGGGTGGAATATTATCCTAATGGCAAAAAAGCTGCCGAAGGATTTAATGTTAATCGCTTAAAAGAAGGTATTTGGACAAATTGGGACTCGAAAGGAAATATTGTTTTACAAGTTCAATATAAAGCCGGATTGAAAATAAAAACTATAAAAGATGCTTCTAAGGAAGATCCAAATAATCCTACAAAAAAGAAAACTATAGATACTTTTTAAGAGTAAAAGCGAAAGTGCTTCCCACACCAATTGTACTACGAACATTTATAGTTTGCTGGTGAGCTTCAATAATATGTTTTACAATTGCCAAGCCTAATCCTGATCCACCTTCAGCACGGGAACGAGCTTTATCGGTGCGATAAAAACGTTCAAATAGTCGTGGAATGTTACTCTCTTCTATTCCTAAACCATTATCGGTTATTTCAATTAAAATATCTTCGTCCATATCAAAAAAACTAATTTCGGTTCGTCCATTATTATTATGGTTGCCATATTTTAATGAATTATCAATTAAATTTGTAATTACTTTTTTAATACTTTCAATATCAGCATAAACATAAATTGGTTTTTCGTATAACTCGCCAAAAACAATTTTAATATTATATTTTTCGGCTTTAGTTTCAATTAAATCTATTACTTCTTTTGTGATTTTAACTATATCTACCTTTTCGGGTTTTAACTCCAATAATCCCGATTCTAATTTTGATATTTCTTCTAAGTCTTCAACAATTTCTACCATTCGGTAAATGTTTTTTTCGGCTCTTTGCAAGTACTCTTTATTTATTGAAGAGTCTTCTAATCCGCCATCGAGAAGCGTTAGCACATATCCTTGAATGTTTGTAATTGGTGTTTTAAGCTCATGCGAAACATTTCCTAGAAACTCGCGACGATAAATTTCAAGTTTTTTTAATTCATCAATTTCAAGTTTTTTATCTTTAACCCATGTTAAAACCTCCTCGTTTACATTTTTTATTGAATCTTTTTGCAATTTTTTCCCTTTTTTAACTTGCTCTTTAGGTACTTTAAAATTGTGAATAGTTTTGTAAATAAGCCTGATTTTTTCATTAATAAATTTTTCAAGCGAAAACAGGTACAAAAAATAGGAGATAATAAATACAACTAAAAACGCAAAAATTATAAATATAAAATTCCATAAATTAGAATAAAAATGGCTAACAGTAATAAATAGCGTTGAAAACAATGCTAAAAACAGAGCAATTTTAAATGAGGTTTTGCGTGGATCGGTTGTTTTCATTGGTTTGATATTTATAGAGTTATTAAACTTACTTCAGTCTTCTGTCTTCATACTTCGTTTTTACTCTTCATATTTATATCCTACGCCTTTAATCGTTTTAATGTTTTCTATGCCAATTTTTTCACGAATTTTTCGTACGTGCACATCAATAGTTCTATCGCCAACAATTACATCATCGCCCCATACTTGTGAAAAAATCTCTTCGCGGCGAAAAACTTTATTTGGTTTTGAAGCTAAAAGTGCTAATAATTCAAACTCTTTTTTGGGTAAAACTATTTCATTATCGTTAAAATAAACAATATATTTTTCTCTATTAATTGTTATATTTGAAAGAGTTATAATACTATTATCAATTTTATCAAGTTGGTCTTTAATCGTATATCTACGTAAAAGAGCTTTTACTCTACTAATTAATACCTTAGGACGAATTGGTTTTGCAATATAATCATCGGCGCCCGATTCAAAACCAGCAATTTGCGAGTAATCTTCGCTACGAGCAGTTAAAAAAGCAATTATAGTTTCCGACAACGATTTAGTATTTCTCAATTCTGTGCAAGTTTCAATCCCGTCCATTTCGGGCATCATTACATCTAAAATTATTAAATGAGGGAGAAACTCTTTTGCAATTTTAATTGATTCTTTACCATTAGTAGCAGTTTTTACTTGATACCCCTCTTTTTTTAAATTATAACAGATAAATTCTAAAATATCAACTTCATCATCTACTAATAGTATTTTTAAATCTTTGTTTTCCATAAAATCAATTTTAATTAATTACAAATATAATAAGTTTAATATAAATATATTGCATTTTTTAAATTTTGCAGATATAATAAATCGATAAAAATTATTAATATTTTTTTTCTTGTATTAGTTTTCCATTTTCGTCCCACATTCTCCACGTAGCAATTTTTTCGCCATTTTTGTAATACATATCGTATCGCATTATGCCTTTTTCGTCCCATATTATCCAATTACCATCTTTCAGGTTATTAAAAAATTGTGCTATCGCAATTTTCTTCCCTTCTTCCGACCAGGTAGTCCAAATACTGTCTCTTAATCCTTCTTTAAAGTATCGTTCTTCTTTAATTTTACCATTTTGATAGTAAATTATAGTTTTGCCATTTTGTTTACCATTTATAATTTCAATTTTTTGGCAAATTTCACCTTTATTATTAGTATCAATATAGATACCGCTGTACTGTTTTCTTCCTTCGAAGTAAATACCATCAATTAATTCAATCTTTTGAGCACTTGCATATAATCCTAAGAATATAAGTAATAATGTTAAATATCTTGATTTCAACATGCTATAGTTTTTTATTTTTAAAATAAATAGCTAACAATTTCTTGTTAGCTATTGTTTATTTATTGTTTATTTATAATTTAATATTTATAGTTCAGGTTCTATTATTATGTTTTTCTCTATCTTATTGCCATTATTTGTATTAACAGGTATTTCGGTTTTTTCCTTATACGAAATCATATTAACATTTAATTTGTATATACCTGCTTTTAAATTATTAATTTCATAATTTCCATCTAAATCGGTATAAACTTTTAAATTACTGCCTTCAATTGTTATACAAGCACCTACGATGCTTTCACCAGTTTTTATGTCAATTATTTTTCCACTAATTGTTGTCGTTTTATTTGCTTCAGAACTGATATTAGTGTTTTCGTTATCAGCCATTACAAAACTTAAACTTACTAGCATTATTGTTGATAAAATTATTTTTTTCATTTTTTTTTGTTTTTATGTTTTTATACTGCAAAAATAATATCTCAATGTTAAGTTATAATTAATTGCTCTTTACCATTATGTTATGATTATAAGATTTTAAAAAAAATAAACCTTTAAAAAATTGATTTATTATATTGACAATCTAATCATTAATGTGTTTATGAAGATATTATGAGTATTTAATATAAAAATAATATTAGGGTAATAAATACTTTTTATTAAAATTGTTGTTTTGCAGATTATATAAATAATAAAGATAATGAAGATTAAAAGTATATTTTTTTTTGCAATATTAATATTTTTTTCAGCAGTTCATGTTAATGGTCAAAATGGCTCTATAAAAGGTATTGTAACAGATAAAAAAACTAACGAGACAATTATAGGTGCAAACATTTTTTTTATTGAAACCCAAATTGGCACGTCAACAAATTTGGAAGGAGAATATGATATTAAAAATATAAAACCGGGCTACTACAACATAAGAGTTTCCTTTATATCATATAAAAACAATACATACAACAATGTAAAAATTGAAGCAAATAAAACAACAACATTAAATATAAGTTTAGAAGAAGAGATAATTACAATGAATCAAGTTACTATTCAAGCTATTCGCAAAAATAACACAGAGGTTTCTATAATTAATAGTATAAAAAACAGCAATTCTGTAGTTTCTGGGGTTTCGTCTCAGCAAATTTCAAAAACAGCTGATAAAGACGCATCTGAAGTTGTAAGAAGAATACCTGGAATTACAATTATTGATGATAGATTTATTGTTGTTAGAGGTTTAAGCGAGCGTTATAATACCGTTTTATTAAATGGGGCAACCACACCAAGCTCAGAATCTGATGTTAAAGCATTTTCGTTTGATGTAATTCCAAGTAATGCAATTGACAGAATTATGGTTTACAAAACTCCTTCGCCCGAACTTCCGGCTGATTTTGCTGGTGCAAATATTCAAATTTTTTCAAAAAACATTCAAGATGAAAACTCATTTTCCTTATCTTATAATGCAGGTTTCAAAGCATCAACAACTGCAAAAACATTTCATAAATACATTGGTGGAGCAAATGATTTATTAGGTTTTGATGATGGTACAAGAGACATACCTTCGATAATGCCTTCAACAAATGATTTTCAAGATATTATTAATAATCCAACACCCGAAAACAAACAATTAAGAACTGATATTGGTAGGTCTTTTAATAAAACTTGGGATAGCTACGCCGATAAAGCTCCTATCGACCAAAGTGCTTCACTTTTGTTTGCTCGAAATTTTAAAGTTAAAAAACTTACTATTTCTAATCTTTCATCAATATCATATAGTAATAGCTATAAATATAGTGAAAATAATATAACTTCTTATTTAGATTACGATACAATAAATGATTTAAGTGTAATTTCATATAATTTTCTTGACAAAATATATAGTCAAAGTGTTTCAATGAGCGGTTTAATGAATTGGTCGGTTGTATATAAAAACAGCTCAATTGAATTTAAAAATTTATTAAATCAACAAGGAACATCAAAAACCACAATACGCGAAGGTATTGAAAATTATAGAAGTCAAAATTTAAAATCTACCGAATTAAGCTATAACGAGCGTACTTTATATAGCGGTCAAATAAATGGAAATCATAAGTTTTTTCAAGAAAACACAACTATTAAGTGGACGTATGGTTATTCATTAGCATTAAGAAAACAACCAGATACACGTCGTTTAACTAAAATTTTAAGTTTTGATCAAGACGAAGAGAGCCCATATTATAATGTTTATTCATATTATTTCCCAAACAGAGCCGACCCTGAATTAGCTGGCAGATTATTTTCTGATATGAATGAAAAATTATCTGTTTACTCAATTGATATTACACAGAAATTGAATGTTTTAAAAAACTTTCAACCAATAATTAAAGCTGGTACTTATATTGAATCGAAAGACAGAGAGTTTAATTCACGATTGTTTGGGTTTGTTCGCAATAGTTCTACCCCTTGGAATATAGGCTATAAAACAATAGATGAGATATTTGCCGATACAAATATTAATGCAAAAAAAGGTATTAAAATTGACGAATCGACTAATCCAAATGATTCATATACTGCTAATACAATGATAAAAGCTGGTTATGCCTCACTAATATTTAATCCTATTAAAAAATTAACCATTTCGGGAGGTATTAGAATTGAAAAACACATATTAACATTGATTTCTACTAATGCAAATTTTACTGAGTTTAAAAAAGAGATAGATACAACCAATATTTTCCCATCATTAAATATTAGTTATCAGTTAAATGAAAAAAATCTTATTCGATTTGCTTATGGTAAAACTATAAACAGACCCGAATTTAGAGAAATCGCACCCTATATCTTTTATAATTTTGAAGAAAAAGCCGGGATATATGGTAATCCCGAGCTAAAATCTTCGTATATTCAGAATTATGACTTCCGTTTCGAAGCTTATCCATCGGCTAATGAAATGATAAATATTGGGGTTTTTTATAAGAAATTTCATAATCCTATAGAAGCAATTGCTATAAATGCAGGAAGTGGCAAAAACTTCTCTTTTGATAATACTGAAACTGCCGAAAGTTTTGGAGCAGAATTAGATATTCGTAAGTCGATAAAATATATTAATCCTTCAAATAAATATTTTCGATGGATAAACGATATAAGTTTAGTTTTAAATGGTTCGTTAATAAAAAGTACAGTAACAGTTAACGACCCTTTAGCAATTGAAAAAACTCGTTCAATGCAAGGACAATCGCCGTATATTGTAAACATGGGAGTTTTTTATCAAAACGATTCAGCAAAATTTTCGATTACAATATTATATAATGTTATTGGAAAAAGAATTGCTTATGTAGGCACTATTCTCGACCCACATATTTATGAAATGCCCCGAAATTTATTAGATGTTTCAATTAGTAAAAAATTTGGCAAACATTTATCATTTAAGTTTAACATTAAAGATATATTTAATCAACCTATTGTTTTTCAACAAGAAAACAATGTGTTTTTAAGTTCTTCGCCAACTGAACTATCAAAAAGAATACAAGAAACCAAAAGTACAATTCCTGGCAGACAGTTCTCTTTTGGAATTACTTATCAGTTTTAATAATTTCTCAATAACCTTAAATTATCAAGCCATCTAATAACTAAATTTAAGTCTGCAATTTATAAACGGGACTTCTAAAAATTGTTTTTTTTTCGTTAAATCATTGTTGGTAAAAGGGACAAAGTGAAAGGGACAAGGTGATTAAAAAACCAGTTACCATGCACCATTTACCCTGTACCAATTAATTAAACTTACTGCTATTTTTTTAATAATAAGATAATATTTAGATAACCACATGTTTATATACAATGAATAATTTTGTTTTGTAAAATTAAAAAACATAAAAACAAAATTAAAAAAACAAAAAAAATGAAAAAATTAACCTTTTTAACCATGTTATTTCTTGGTTTGATTTTTAATGCAAATTCGCAAATTAATAACTCGTTTTTTGACCATGTTAACTACATTGGAGCATTTGACGGAACAAACAATTGGACTTCGGGTTGGGCAAACTTTGACCCAAATGAAGCAACCTATCCTGCTGCTACAGTTACCCTAATAGATAGTATTTATGTAAATACTACATTAAACGCTTCAACAGTTTATAAAATTATGGGTTTTGTTTACGTAACCCAAAATGCAACATTAACTATACCTGCTGGTACAATTATTAGAGGTGGTAATGCAACAGCAAGTTTAATTGTAGAAAAAGGGTCGAAAATTATAGCACAAGGAACTCCTTCAAATCCAATAGTATTTACATCAAACAACCCGGCTGGTTCTAGATCTGCTGGCGATTGGGGCGGAGTTGTATTGTGCGGTAAAGGAATAAATAATCTTGCTGGTGGTTCGGGTACAGCCGAAGGTGGTATTCGTTCTACTCACGGTGGCAACGACAATGCAGATAGCTCAGGAGTTTTAAGTTATGTAAGAATTGAGTTTGCAGGATATGCGTTACAGCCAAATAAAGAAATTAATGGTCTCACATTGTATAGTATTGGAAATAAAACTAAAATCGACCACATACAAGTTTCAATGGCTAATGACGATTCGTTTGAATGGTTTGGCGGCAGTGTTAATGCAAAATATTTAATCGCATTTAATGGTCTTGACGATGATTTCGATACTGATAATGGTTATAGTGGTAATGTTCAATTTGGTGTTGTACTTCGCGATCCAAATATTGCTGATATTTCGGGTTCTAACTGCTTTGAATCGGATAATGACGCAAGTGGAACTACTGCTTTACCTAAAACCAAAGCAACATTTAGTAATATAAGCGTTTTTGGTCCTTTAGCTAATATTAACGATGTTGTAAATTCAAATTATAGTAGAGCAATGCATATTCGCAGAAACTCTGCATTAAGTATTTACAACTCATTTTTTGCTGGATATCCTAAAGGACTTTGTATTGATGGTTCTTTATCGGAAGGAAATGCTCAAGCAAATGAACTTAAAATTGAACACTGTATTATTGCAGGTTCAAAAAGTGGTAAATATTTTAGTATTGGAAACACAGGAACTACTATTCAGGATTCTTTAGCTCGTTTGGATGCAGTGAGAAGCTACTTCTTTGCTGATAGTAGAAATAATGATACTTTGGCAACAAATAACTTATTAAATATTACCGATCCATTCAATTTAACTTCTCCAAATTTTCAACCTCAAACAGGCTCTGTAGTTTTAAATCGTTCAATTTGGTATGTTGCTCCTAATTCAATTAATGAAATAACGCAAGCATTAAATCAAAATATTTATCCAAATCCTTTTACAAATTCAATTAATATTGATTTAAATATTGAAAAAAATGGCACTTTATTAATTGATATTTACGACATAACAGGCAAAATTGTTACTAATTTAATTAATGAAAATGTAAATACTGGAAGTTTTTCAAAACATTTTTCATTAAATAATTTAAATAATGGAATATATTTTATTAAAATCACACAAAATAATAATAGTGTAATTTCAAAAATTATAGCTCATTAGATTTTCAAACTTATTAAAAGCCTATGACAAATATTCATAGGCTTTTTTGTTTTTATTATACCTTGTTTTAACAAAAAACAGTCAAGATTTCATTTTTAACACTTGCCATAAATTATTACCTTTGTCAAAAATATTAATAATGACTTGGGTTGAAATTTTAGCATTAATTACATCTGGTCTTTTAGTTGGGTTTATAAATACACTTGCAGGTGGTGGTACAATAATTTCGCTTACTATTTTAATGCTGTTTGGGTTATCGCCAAGTGTTGCAAATGGCACAAATAGAATTGCTGTTTTAATACAAAATATTGTTGCAGTTCGTAATTTTGGCAAGAAAAAATTAATTGATACTAAAAAAGGTATCTATTATGGAATTCCTACATTAATAGGTTCAATAATTGGTGCTGCTATTGTTATTAAAATTAACGAAAAAGTTATTGAATACTGTTTTGGCGGCATAATGATAATTATGCTCTTTTTTTTAATTAAATCGCCCGAAAGCTGGCTTAAAAGCAACGAAAAACTTCTACAAAAACCTGTATCAATTAAAATGGTAATTATATTCTTTTTTATTGGAATATATGGTGGATTTATTCATGTAGGGGTTGGCTATTTTATTTTAATGGGACTTGTTTTAGGTTTAGGTTACGATTTAGTAAAAGGAAATGCTATGAAAAATTTTCTTGTCTTAATTTATATTCCTTTTACGCTTTTAATTTTTGTTATTAATGGACAAGTTCGCTGGGACTATGGATTAACACATTCAATTGGAAATATTATTGGTGCATATATAGCCTCAAAGTGGGCAATTGAATGGGGCGTAAATTTTGTTCGATGGGTAATGATAGTTATAATATTTTTATCGAGCTTGCAAATGTTTGGTTTTATTGATTTAAAGCAATTTATCTCACACTTAATACACTAAATAACTGCTCAAAAACCACTAAATCTTCTTGTTTTCTATAAGGTGTTTTGTCATTCCGAGTGATAACGAGGAATTTGTCATTCTGAGCATTAGCGAAGAATCTCATTCACTTTGTTCTATAGATGCTTCACTGCGTTCAGCA